>JACNKR010000073.1 GCA_014381925.1 Fidelibacterota bacterium
TTCCTCTAAAGGAATCGCATGGGCATCTAGCCATGAATTAATTAGTGATAAATTTGATTATGATATTGCAGAAATGGAATTACAATATGTTAATAATCAGTTAGTTTTTTTTATTAGTACACTAAACCCTATAGTTGATATAAGTCGGTCATCAATAATAATTTCAAATAAAATCCCGAGTTTACCTCATTTTGGATTTAAATGGAATATTGATAAAAAATTTAAATTTCATTATATTCATGGCAGATTAAAGAGTGGTGTGAATGATTCAACGATGATTGATGTTATGGGGAATAAGACGAATGAAATAGATCGATATTTTGCCTTTCATCAATTACAATATAGACCCAATAAGTTTTTAGAAATCAGAGCTGGTGAAATTGTAGTTTATGGAAATAGGGGGATCGAATTAGGTTATTCAATTCCATTTATTCCTTTTTGGTCAATGCAACATTTTTTAGGTGATTTAGATAATATTCAGTGGAATTTAATTTCAATTATTAAGCCAATAAAATCTTTGAAATTATATAATGTGTTTCTTATGGATGAATTTAGACCAGGGTTAGTGTTTGAAAAAAACAATAGAAATTGGTTTGCATATCAGTTTGGATTAGTAAAAAATAATATTTTTTGGAATAGTGATAAATTTCAAATTGAATATTCTTGGACGGATCACCGTATTTATCGCCATCGGTTTCCAATTAATGATTTTTATAGTTATGATTATCCTTTGGGGTTTTGGGCAGGTCCTCATGCTGAAGAATTATTTATTAGCTACAAATTTACAATGATGAGTACTGATTTTGAAATTAGTTTGTCTAATGCAAAAAGAGGAGAATTATCAGAGCAAATGATAATTGACCAATATGCCACCATTTATTATGATAGATTTAATGATGTATCTGAGAAAAAATCAATATTTAAAATACAGGTAGATCGAGTGATTTTTGAAAATATAAATGCTTCCGTCGGATTAAAGGTAATTGATTGGAAAAATGCTGGGTTTGATCCATATAATAATAACATCAATAATTTAATAGATATTAAGAAATCATCCATTAATTTTATCCTTAAATATAAATTTGATTAATTACTTAAACACATTGAATATTTTTTTATTAAAAATCTGTTCTGATGGAAATTTAATATCAATATAAAAGTTAAATATTTGTGAATTGTATGGGTCTAATTCATCAATTTTTTCATAAGAAGTGAGAATATGTTTTACATTCAATCCAATAGTAGAATTAATATTATAAATATTTAATGGAATAGTTGTATTTAAATCAAATATTAATCCAAATGCTGTTTCTTGATATTCAAATTTATGAAGTACAATTGTAGCTCCTGGACCAACACCAATATTGATTACATCATAAATTTTATGATTAAAAATATTCCAAACATTAACTATATTTAATAAATAAAAATTTTCGGTTCCACCCATTAGTGAAAAATTTATTTCTCTATTAAATAAATTCATATTGTAATAATTATTCAGTTTGAGAAAAAACCATTTATTTTTGCTTTGTCCTCTTTCAGAAAAAGCTAATAAATTATTATTAATTGGAGAACTAGAGCCAAATCCAATAGCAATTGTCTTTGGATATTTCATTGACCAAGTTGCCATTTCTTCTTTGGTGACTAAGCCAATATAAGTTGAGTCCGAAAAATCTTCTTGAGAAAATAATATTGAAGTGATTATTAATAGATAAATAATTTTTATATGCATTTATATTCCGTAATGTGAAAAATTTAAATTTATATTCACTGTTATTTTATGGATATCAACTAATTGTTTCTAAATGAAATAATTATTTTTTATAGTGGAGTTAAATTAACTAAATTGTAATTGAATTAATTAAACCATATATATATGGTGGTAAATTAATAATATTATATGGTGCACGACAAACAGGGAAAGCTAGACTTTTACAAGAATTAACAAAACAGTTTCAAAATGATTGTAATATCTTAAACGGTGATGATTCAGATGTGCGATGCCTGTTAACGGATTTAAATTCAACAAAACGAGTACTCACTATATGTAATTAATAAATAGTTAGTCCTTGGTTAAAATTTAGACCTATATTCGGCCTGTGTACAGGATAATAAATAGTGTTATTATTCTATTATCAGGACAAGTAGTGGTAGTCATGGTTTTGTTTATTGGTCAGATAGTTCTAAAATATGGTTGATAAGCAAATTATTTATCAGATAATTATGAATTTATGTTAACAGAAATATTACAAGAAATTATTCTTTCGAATCAAAAAATGTTTCGGGATATGACTATTTATCCGAGAGAAATAGAATTGGACCCGAATGGAAATCATGTAATTGTGGGACCACGCCGTGCAGGAAAGTCATACTTACTTTACCAATATATACAAAAAAAATTCTATTCAGTTGGCGAAGAAGAGAAAATTCTATTTATCAATTTTGAGGATGATAGGTTGATAGAATTTCAACATACTGATTTCCAGTTAATATTAGATGCTTATAGTAAATTATTTGATAAAAAACCTGTTATTTTTCTTGATGAAATTCAGAATATTAAATATTGGGAAAAATTTGTACGGCGTTTAGTTGATACAGAATATCAAGTTTTTATCACCGGAAGTAATGCACAAATGTTGAGTAAAGAAATAGCCACTATTCTAGGAGGTCGTTTTTAATATCTGAATTATTACCGGTCAAGATGGTTTGCATTTAGCCAAACATAATACCATTCGTATCAATGTCTCATAAAACACATATCATTCCTTGGAATACATGATACGTATTTGTTAACTTAATGATACGATAATATGAAGAATTTATATGAAAATAGATAAAATTAACACGGAAATAATAGAATTTGTTATTGAGCATCCCAATTTGTCATCATCTAAAATCCATCAGCAAATGAATTTAGGTATCGGCTTAGTCACTGTCAAAAGAAGATTATCAAAATGTGTCAAGCAAGGATTCTTAAAGACGGTTGGTGTTGGAAGAGCAACAAAATACTTTATTCATCCCAATTATAAATTGTTGTATCCGGTTAATTTAGATGAATATTTCAAGAAGGAAATTTATGAAAGAGAAATATTAAGCGGGTTCAATTTTTCTTTAATAACCGAAATTTTTCCAAAAGTAGATTTATTTACTCCAGCAGAACGCGAAAAGTTATTTTCATTACAACAAAAGTATAAACAGAATATTTCTCAAGTTTCAAAAACAGTCTATAATCAGGAATTAGAAAGATTGGGAATTGATTTAAGTTGGAAATCGTCCCAAATAGAAGGCAATACCTATTCATTGTTGGAAACTGAACAGTTACTAAAATATCATTTTGAGGCAAAAGGTAAGAAAAAAGAAGAAGCCCAAATGCTGTTGAATCATAAAGTTGCTTTGGATTTCATCATTGAGAATCGTGATTATTTCAAAGAAATATCTGTTGCTAAAATTGAAGAGATACATAATTTACTAGTAAATGACATGGGTATAGAAAAAAATATAAGGAAACGACTTGTTGGGATAACGGGAACGAATTATCAGCCGTTAGATAACGAATTCCAAATTAAAGAGGCGTTATCCAATATGTGTAGTCTGGTCAATAACAAAAAGGATATTTTTGAAAAAACACTGCTTCTTTTAATTTTGATATCTTACATCCAGCCATTTGCAGATGGAAACAAAAGAACAGCACGGCTTATCAGTAACGCGATATTGTTGAATCATAATTATTGTCCGCTCTCTTTCAGAACCGTTGATTCTATAGATTATAAAAAAGCAATGCTTTTATTCTATGAACAAAATAATATTCAAGCATTCAAAACAATTTTTGTAAATCAATATGAATTTGTGGTAGAGACCTATTTTTTATAAGAAAGGGTCAGCAATAGTCTCAGGGATTACAGAGCAAAATTGTTCATATTAATTTTGAGTAATGAATTTTGAAAAAATTTGATATTACAAAATTACTTTTACAAAGTGAAAGTGAAACTCTAGAATTCAATTCATCTTTTGGTAAGGAATCAATTGTATCAATCGTTGCATTTGCAAACAAAAAAGGTGGTAAAATATATTTACTGGTATCAGACTAATGGGAAATCTTAGGAATACATGTATCAGATGAAACAATTCAATAATATATTAATCAAATTTAGCAATATACTAATCCTTCGGTTATTCCAAAAATTGAAGTTGGCGAGATAAAAGGGAAAAATATTTATTATAGTGGAGTTAATTCAGCTAAATCGAGAAATATTATGTTATTTGTATGAGTGTAATCGAGAAATATAATATGGTTAGATAGGTTTCAGCAGATTTGACATTAAATATTATTTCAACTGATAGTATTCAGCCGTTTTTAATTAATTGATAGTAAAAAAATATTTTTACAACATACATAAAATTGATAAGTTATACTATGAAATACACTAAATACTTTACAATATTAATCATTTTTTCGTGCTTGTTTTCACAGGGTGAACGATCTACAATTTATTATAATGGAAACCCCGTTGGAATTGAAACAGGAAATTTAGTTTATAAAACAGATTCGTTGGATATGCGTTTTAGTAATATTTTTACAGTGAATCATGATTATATTCTTGAACGATTTTCGTTCTATTTGGGATTTGAATCATTTCCTGATTCAATAATTATTCAACTTCAACAGGATGATAATCAAACGCCCGGGGAGGTCATTGATGAATGGAATATTGTGATGGATGAAAATTATCCACATGGTTCAGGTTATAATATTTATACACTTACTGAATGCATTCAATTAGATGAAAATTCTTCATATTGGGTTACTTTGTTGTCGAGAGGTGATGGTGTCCTTAAATGGATTCATACGGATGAGACTTGGCCAAATGTAATGACATTAAATGGTGGTGAAAATTGGTCAAATATTCAAACAAGCCCCCCAGGAGCAAATATTGTATATGGTGAACAAATTTATTATCAAGATCCAATTTGGGGTGATGTAAATGAAGATTTAATTACCAATGTTATTGATGTCTTAATCGTTGTTCAACATATTTTAGATGTAATTGAATTAACTCCCAATCAATTTTTTATTGCAGATTTAAATCAAGATGAAAATATTAATGTCATCGATGTTTTAGGAATTGTCAATATTATTTTAAGTAATGAACCATTGATGTCACAATGGTTATTAGAAGACATAAATGATAATTCAATTTCATTCGGAGAAATGATCGGTCCTGAAGTTTATAATGGTAATATTTCTCTTTATTATTTTGGAAAAGCGGGCTGATCAATGTGTCAACACCGGTTCGGTGTATTAAATGATTTACATCTTGAGTTACAATCTGAAGGAATTACAGATGTTCGCATAATGGGAATTAACGGATATCAATATATAAATGATAATAATAGTGGAATGATTGATGATAGAGTTTTACCATGGACACAGGATGTTTTAAGTGTAGATGTTTGGGGTCAATGGGATGTAACTTTGAGAGATTTATTTATTTTAGATAGAGATGGTAAGTTTATAACAAAAATTAATTTAACATCTTATAATCCGGACCCAAATTCAACTTGTGGTCAGAATTATAGTACAATTAAAAATGTGATTTTAAATGCAAGGTAATTTGATTTGGAATTAAGAACGACTCAAATTATTAAAAACTAAATTGGGATTATCAATATTCTTCTAAAGATATTTTATATTTATTTGGTCCAAAAAAGTTGAAATTAATTTTAACACAATCTCGAATTTTAAAAATTCACCATGAGGAACTAAAAGATCACTTTGAAAAATTACGAAAAATATTACATGGAGAAACTGTATCCTTTACAAAATGGGGTCCTAAATTTAGTAAAGAAATTAAAAACTCCCTTTTTTCTAACAGGTGGTACAGCACTTAGTCGTTTTTATTTTAATCATCGATTCTCTGATGATTTGGATTTCTTTGTAATAAATGAATCCAAATATAATAAATATGTTCAAGTAATTCTTGGTGAATTATATAATAATAGCTTGTTTACGGTTGATTTAAAAAATGTAAATATTGGAGAAGATATATTATTTGGTAGAGATAACTCTTTATTTGAAACTAATAATTCGTAAATAACGTGTACTTTTCATTTTGAAAAATGTCAAGAATTTCATCTTGAATAATCCCATTTGTTGCTAATACTTTTTTACCTGAAGCAGGTAAGTTTTCACCTTTCCACCCACTTGTAAATCCGCCAGCTTCTCTAAGAATTAAATCGCCAGCAGTAATATCCCATGGAAATAAATTAATTTCAAAAAACCCATCAAATCGACCTTGGGCTACAAAGCATAAATCTAATGCGGCCGCACCTAGTCTTCTTATCCCTTGAGATTTTCGATAAATATCTCGAAATAAATCAAAACTTAATTCCCATTCATCGTTATGGTCATAAGCAAAACCAGTAACTAAAAATGAATCTCCTAATTTCTTTGTTTTACTTACATGAATTTCATCCCCATTTCGAAATGCACCCTTATCAATAACCGCATGGTACATTGCATCCACAGCCGGGTTATAAACAACTCCAATAACAGTTTCACTTTTATATTTAAGGCCAATTGAAACGGCAAATATAGGTAAAGAGTGAACATAATTTGTAGTGCCATCTAGAGGGTCAATTACCCAAGTCCAGTCTGAACCTTTGCTTTTAAAATCTTGTTCTTCTGTCATTATATCATGAGTTGGGAATTGACTTTGAATTTTTTCAACAATTAATTTCTCAGAAGCTAAATCTGCTTCAGAAACTAAATCTACTCGAGATTTTTGTCTTATATTTTTCAAATTTCCATAATGGTACATTAAAATTTCACCTGCTTCTTTTGCAAGTGACATTGTAAAGTTTAATTTAAATGATAAGTCTAAATTCATAGTTCGATTAACTGATCAAATAATTCTTTGTTGTTCTGAATTTTATCAGAATTTCCAATTATTCCTTTGACAGAGTTTTTAGTGAATATTTCCATTGATTCAGAAAATGATCTCATTTGTTCAACAGTTGTTGATTTAATCTCAGATAAAATTCTATATAGATATTCATCATCGCTACCGACTAAAAACCTATTTTTAGCACGAGCACCTTGCATATATGGATTTAATAATGGATCAAAATGACTATAAGTACCAATAATTAATTGTTCTAATGATCTATTTGACATTGATATATTTTTGATAGCATTTGGGATTTGATTAAATATGTCAAAAGTAGATTTTACATTTGGGTCTCTATAGCTTACAAATGAAAATGCACCTGTAATTGAATCTAGAATTGGAAAACAACCATATGCCCCTCCTTTTGCTCTAATATTTTCATGTAAAAACTCATTACTTAAATAGGATTTTAATACTTCAAATGCACCATTATAATTTACCCCCGAATCTATTATATCCCCTGATTGAACTGCAAATACAATTTCTGCTGATGAAATAAATGCATCATTTTTGAGTTTTAATTGGTGTTGAATTTCCTGCTTTGGATGTTTTTTGGAGCTGAGATTTTTAATGATATTTTTAAGTAGCGGTTGTATCGTTACAATATCCTTTTCTTCAGCGGTAATAGATGTTACTAAATTATGTTGATTAAATAATAACTCGCTAATTTCTTTAATTGCAGATAATACCTCAGATTCTAAAGTATCATAATTATGAACAATATTTTTTAATTTAAAATAAGCTGTTGAGCCTGAAACTTCTTCTAAATAAACATTTGAACTATGAAGTAATGATCGAGTTCGATATAAAGGAAGATGATATCCTTCACTTTGTACATGATTTTCTACCCATGCAAAATTTCGTTTTAATATTTCTTTGATTCGTTTCCGATTTGAAAAATCATGGTTTAATATTACATCCTCTAAGATTTCTAAGCCCTCAGTAATATATTCTCTCAATATTTTAGTTTTTAACCAAAAGATAGGTCGGTATGAATCTCTATCTTTTCTTTTATTAAAAACTGAGAATTGGTGATTAAAAGAGCCTGTGAAAATATTTATTTTTTTAGCAAATTCAATATAATTGAGATTTTTTGTTCCAATTTCAGTTAATATATGTCCAAAAATATCAAGATAGGGGAGTAATCGTTGAGGTATAGTCGAACAATCAAAGCCAATACTTATGTAAGAAATTCCTCCTGTAAATATTTCTGAAATAATGGATGAAGTATTATTTCCCCCTATTTCAATTTGAGGCGAAATTAAATCTAATTTTTCAGGTATATCATTTTTATTGATAAAAGGTAATGTTGCAATTTCAGCTTCGGTGTTTTCTTTATTTTGATATTTTTCAAAATCAGATGTTTTTTGAATTAATTTTGAAATTTTATCATTTGATAGACTTGTTTTAAGATCTGCTAATTTTTTATTTAGAACTTTTGATTCATTATCACTTTTACCTGGTTCTGGTTTTAGTGAAACACAGACAGATTGGTCAAAATTTAATAATTTAGTTTTGATTAATTTTTCTAAATAATTTTCGTTTAAAATTTTATTTCGTATCGAGTTAAATAATTTATCAAACTTTAAACCTTCGAAAGGGTCTTCACCGAGTTTAGTAGATTTTACTATTCTCATTCCATAGTTGAGGCCTCTTTGGCTATTACAAGATTCTTCCCTATTTTGAAACTCAAATCCATTGAGTTCTGATAAAATTAATTCTTTATCTAATCCATTTTTAATAATTTCTGTCATCGAAGATTTAAATAACTCAATAAATTCATCCATTTTTTTAGGTTCAGAACCAATCACTTCAGCAAACATAATGGTTCGATAGTTATTATCTATTAATCCCCCTTCAATGTCCTTGCCAATTCCTGAATTATTAAAATCTAATTTAAAGGGCGATGCATCCGAAGAAAATAATATTTCCCCTAATATTTTTAGTGCAAGATTTTCTTCTTCATTATCTGCAGTCGAAACAGGAATACCAATCGCCAAAAATGTTTTTTCATCTGTTTTATCATTAGCGTTTATTGCGTAGGAGGATTCGATTTTTTTGAATGATTCTACTTGGTTTCCAAAATTTATATCTTCTGTGATTTTTTGTTTTTCAAAATCAGATAGATAATTTTTATTCAGAAATTCGAGTTCTTTTTCTAATGGTGCATTTCCATAAAGAAAAATAACTGAGTTGGATGGATGGTAAAATTGGTTATGAAATTCTTTTAAATAATCCCAAGTTAAATCAGGTATATGAATTGGGTCACCACCTGAAATATGTGAATATGTTGAGTTTGGCATTAAGTGTTTAAAAAGAGTGTACCATATTTGAGTCGTAGGATTTGAAAGTGCACCCTTCATTTCATTATATACAACTCCTTTTATTTCAATCTGATCATTTGGATTTTCAAGATGATGTCGCCAACCTTCTTGCATAAATGCGAACTCTTCCAGTTTTGGATGGAAAATAGTATCCATATACACATCCATAATATTGAAATATTCTTTTTCATTTCGGGTTGCAAAAGGATAATAAGTTGTATCGGGACCTGTCATTGCATTTAAAAATGTGGTTAAACCACCCTTAGAAATCTCATTAAATACATCTTTCAATTGAAACTTTCGTGAACCGGATAAAACAGTATGTTCTAATACATGAGCTACACCATTTGAGTTAATTGGTAATGTTTTAAATGATACGGTAAATGTTTTATTCGTATCATTATTTTTTATTGCAAATAGAGGAGTATCTGTTTTTTTATGCCTAAATTCAAAAACTTCAGCATCTATTTCATTGTTATATTCTTTTCTTAATAATTTAAAATCAAAATAAAAGTTATTTATTTCTATGATTTACTCCATTATTTATAGGTTTGAAATTCATTGTTTTTATATTTTGTCCAATACTTATTTAAAGCGACTTTTATTTCTGGTAATAGGAAAAATGCTCCAATTATGTTTGGAAATGCACATGATAAAATCATCATATCAGAAAAGTCAAGTACATTTCCTAGTTTTGTAACAGATCCTAAAAATATACATCCTAAAAACATAGATTGATATATAATGAGTGATTTTTTCCCAAATAAATATACCCACCCTTTATCTCCATAATAATACCACGAAATCATCGTGCTATATGAAAATAGAAATACGACAATTGTAAGTAATATAGGAAACCATGAAATTACTGAACTAAAGGCTCTAGATGTAAATTCTGCACCTTTTGAAGAGGTAGATAATCGCTCTTTTGCAATAATTAAATTTGCATTTAAATCATCAATCGCCGTTTCATTTGTTGCTGATTCTAATGCGAGTTCCGTTTGATATACATCTATTTTAGCTGAATTATATTCTTTTAATAAATCATTATCTTCTAATGTAATAAGTAAAACGGAAGCTGTCATAAAACAAATAACTATGGTATCAATAAATGGGCCAACCATTGCAACTATTCCTTCTCGGATTGGTTCATCTGTTTTTGCAGCGGAATGTGCAATTGCGGCTGATCCGACACCGCCTTCATTACTGAAAATAGCTCGTCGTATTCCAATTACTAATACACCAAGTAGCCCACCATAGAACGCATCTGGAGAAAATGCTTGAGTAAAAATTGAACTAATAACAGAAGGTAATCGTCCCAAATTTGTTAAAATAATCCACATCGAAGCTGAAACATAAATTAGTACCATCGCTGGAACAATTTTTTCAGTTGCTTTCCCAATTCGAACAATTCCACCAAAAATGACTAGTCCAACAAGCCCTGCGAGAATTACACCATATAGCCAACTATTTTGTGCTAATAATGGTACTTGAGTTGCAACTAATTCATAGGATTGATTTGCTTGGAACATATTACCACCACCAAATGCACCACCAATTATGAATATTGCATAAAGTACACCAAGTACCTTCCCAAAAAATCCCAATCCTTTATTTTTTAAACCAATATCTAAATAATACATTGGACCACCAGAAATTGATCCATTTGGATTCACTTTTCTGTACATTTGTGCTAAAGATGCAGAAACAAATTTTGCGGACATACTAAAAATAGCAATAAACATCATCCAAAAAACAGCACCGGGTCCACCTTGAGCAACTGCAATGGCAACACCGGCAATATTTCCTAATCCAATTGTTGCTGATAATGCAGAAGTTAAAGCTTGGAAATGACTAATTTGCCCAATATCATTAGGATTATCATATTTCCCTCTAATTACTTCAATTGCATGCCCAAACCCTCTGATATTTATAAATTTAAAATAAAGAGTAAATGATATTGCACCTGCTAATAAAACAATTACAACTAGTGGAAAACCAAGTATGTCATAAAAAAGAACCATTACTAAATATTCTACAAAAATACCAAAAAATGAATCTATTTTTTCAAGTATAGTTTGTGGGTTTGATGTGAAAATATGTGCTAAAAGTGGTGTCATTATCTCTCTCCTCATAAAAATTGGTTAAAAAAGTCGGGCAGATAATAGGGCGATTAGTATAGGCAAAGCAATAAATGAAAATTGTTTTATTAGATTGGCTTGAAAGTCTAATTTGTAAACCTAATTTTAAGCATAAATAGCAGAAGAGAGAATGAATAAACCTAATTTTTCAATTACAGAATATCTTGCATATCATTTACCAATGTATGGGGCAATTTCGTTTATATTATTAAATTTAATAGCAATGATAATTTATCCTGGTGGTACATATCAAAACCCTGAATTTAACTCATATATGTTTACACAGAATTACTTTAGTGATTTAGGTCGTACATTAACAATGGATAGTACTTCAAATTTTTATTCAAGTTTTATATTTAATTTTGGGCTTTTTATGATTGGATCTCTTACGTGTTTTTTTTATTTTTATTTACCAAACCTTTTTAAACAAAATTCAACCTCTCATAAAATTTCAATTGGTGCGTCAATTATTGCAATTACCTCCGGAATTGCGTTCTCTGGGATTGCATTAACACCTTCGGATTTATATTTAGATGCACATATGTTTTTTGTTCGTTGGGCATTTAGGTCTTTTTTAATTGTTGCTATTTTTTATATAATAGCAATTTATAATGCACCTGAATGGAACAATAAATATGCATTGATCTATATTGCTTTCGCTTTTGTTTTATTTGGATATGTATTGGTTATGGAATTTGGACCCGATGGAAAAGAAACGTTGTATGGATTAACATTTCAAGTTATTGCTCAAAAAATAATTGTTATTTCGTTTGTAATATCAATTTTCTTCAAATCAATGGGTGCAAAAGAAGTATATAGAAAAAGAGAAAATATTATTCGTTAACTTAATTAAAATTGTATCATCATAAATTGAATAAACTAGAGGAGAAAATAAAAATTGAATTTTCATAATATTAAACAAAAAATAATTTTCATTTTTTTAGGATTATCAATTTGTTTTGGATTAAACCTAACTTTACATGATTTTGATAATCCTGAAGCCAGCCATATTTTAGACACACATGTAATGGATGATATTTTAATTGTGGTTGGAATGATTGGAGGAATTGAAATATATGATATATCTAACCCAAGCATTCTTAATCATTTAGCACATTTTACACTTCCAAATAATGGAGCGGGAGGTGGATCTAAACCAAATTGTGTTACAACTTATGGTCATTATGCATACTTTACAGCACGAAATGGTGTTGGAATTGTCAATTTAGAGAATCCAAGTAACCCACAATATATTGGCTATATTCAAAATACAAATAATATGATTTTAGAAAATATGGATGTCTATGAGAATATCCTTGCTGTTTGTGCACATACTGATGGTGTTTTATTTTTCAATTTGAATAGCCCTGAAAATCCTAGTTTAATACAAACTTTTGAAACAGAAAATGCATGGGCAGTTGAATTAATGTATAGTGAAGAAAATAATAATAGTTTTGCCTATGTTGGTTCAAATTCAGATGTGATAATATTAGATATCAATAATTCTGAATTAAATTTTCTTTTTACAATGGAATTTAATCATTCGGTTAAAGATTTAGTCATTAATGATGATATTCTCTATGTTGCATTAGGATCTGGAGGGGTAAGTGCTTTTGGACTAAATGGTTGGTTTGGTGGAGAACCTGATTTTCCCATTATTCTTGATCAATTCAATACCACTGGAATGGCAAATAGATTATCTGTTTTGGGAAATAAAATTGCAGTTTCAGACTGGGATGATGTTGAAGTATTAAATTGGGATTGGGTTTCTGAAAACTTAATTAAAATAGGATACAAAAATACTACCCGACGAACCATGGCGATTGCTATAAAAGATAATTATATTTACTCTGCAGAATGGGCGACTGTACAAGTCATGGAATATGGTGAAATTGATGGACCAGATATTGATTTAAGTGCGTATGAAATAAATTATCCCTTTGTTGAAAATGGTGATTCGAATACAATGTCAATTGATATTACAAATAATGGAAATTCTCTTCTTGAAATAACAGATATATTTACAACAAATAATGAATTTACTATTTCAGAGTTTTCAAATTTATTACCGGGTGAATCTCAATCAATTGATGTTACGTATACTGCTGAAAATATAAATGCTTCAGGTGGATTACGAATTTGGTCAAATGATGAGGATGAATCTGATTTGACATGTGAAGTCAATGGAAATATTAATGGTGCAAATATTGGTGAGTCTGCACCTGATTTTGAGCTTGAAATTGTTGCAAATGGTAGTGGAAATTATCGATTATCAGAACATTTAGGTGAAATTATTGTTCTTGCTTTTTTCTCACCGGGATGACCTGTTTGCAGTCCGGAGTTATCGGATATGGAAACTGCAATATGGCAGGAATATGATGGAAATGTTCAAGTGATAGGAATTATCAATACAGCAAGTAATAATCAACTTACAAATTTTGTTGAACAAAATAGCATTACTTTCCCAATTTTATTTGACCCTGGAAGTCCTGGTGGTGTTCAAGGTGGTGATACTTATGATTTATTTTATTTACCCAATGATGGTTCTCCATACCCTCGAGATTTTATTATTGATCAGAATGGTATTTTTCAATATGCAAATAATGAAATTGATACTGAGTGGATGCTCTATGTATTAGATGGATTATTATCAAATAATATTGTATTAGGCGATATTAATTATGATGGGCTTATCAATATCGTTGATGTTATAATGATTGTAAATATTATAATTGGAGAGTTACTTCCAACTGAATACCAATCATCTGCAAGTGAGTTAAATGGTGATGGGGAAATTAATGTTGTTGATGTAATTGTTATTGTGAATTTAATTTTAGGAGAATGAATTTGAGAATTATTTATTTAATAATATTTTGTTCAGTTATTTTTTCACAACATGGTGTTGATCCTTCATGGATTGAAGCTGTTCCACTTCCAAAAAATAATATTGTAGGCTCAGCAAAAGGGGTTGTTGGAAATAATATGGTAATTACGAGTGAAGAAAAAATAATAATATTCTACCAGGAAGAATATCCATTTCCAAATGGGCAAATGAAAACATATATAACAACATCAGTTAATAATGGAAATGATTGGACAACTCCTGATTTATTTTCACCTTTTGAATTAGTTTCTGGTGGCTGTTGTACAAATGTATCATTGGATTCTCAGGATAATATACATATTATTTGGAAAGGAGCGAGTCTATACGGGATTTACTATTCAAAAATGGATAATAATTTGAATTTGATTATTGATACGATTCGAGTATCTGAAAATATAAATTATAATGTTGGTTCAGCAACAATTTCTGTTGATGGAAATGATCGAATTCATTCAATGTGGCATGATGGTGACGCAACCTCTGAAATTGAAATTGCTGAAGTTATGTATTCACGGTCAATTGATGGTGGTTTTAATTGGGAAAACTCCCAAATGATTAGCCAAAATGATAATATATCATCTTCTTTTGCAAGGGTGGATTTTAGTGGGGCTTTTTCCGATACTTTAGCAATTGCCTGGAGAGATCAAATTAATTCCAACGATGTAGATGTAAGAATGGCATTAAGTATTGATGGTGGTATTTCTTGGAATGAAAAACCAATCTCGGTGGGACCAGGAAAACAATGGGACCCGGGAATTATTATTGATAAAGATAATTATTTTCATATTAATTACCATGAAGTACCAAGTAATAATCCTTATGTTGCAAATATTATGGCAGGTTGGTCAAATGATGGAGGTGATCATTGGGAACCAAATGGTTTTATTCAAATATCTCCAGAGAATATTCGAAGTAATTTGACTGCTTTTGCGTATGATTTATTCCATGATTATATTTGGGTTTTTTGGAAAGACCATAGAGATGGGCATTTTGAATCTGATGTAATGGGTTCTTTTTCTACAGATAAGGGCGAGAGTTGGAGCCAACCAGAATTTGTATCTGATTTAGGAGATCAGCAGTTGGGATTTAAAAGTACTACATGTAGTCCAAATGGTATAATTGCAGTTAACTTTGATGAATGGAATTCTGAAACAGGAAGTGGGACAATTTATTATACTCAAAGAACAAATATTGATATTTTAATTGGAGATGTGAATAGCGATGGATTTGTTAATGTCATTGATATTGTTTCAATCGTTAACTTAATTTTATCAAATGAGTTTAATGAAATTGGGGATTTGAATGATGATAGTAATCTTGATGTAATTGATATTGTTTATTGGTGAATATAATTTTAGGTGAAATTAACCCATCCTCAGACTAATTCACCGTAGGATAACTCTAAGTTGCGGATCCATAAATGTAGTACTAGATGTAATTGTAATTGTGAATATGATATTAGGCGATTTGGCTTTTTAATTCGGAAAAATTTTAATTAAATACAATATAAACTTGAATCTAAGAAATCAAAAAACAAGGAGAACATAATGAAAAAAATATATAAAATAAAAGATATAAAGGTGGTATTATTTGTAATTCTCATTGTTTCATTTTCTTTTAGTGAATCTGTTGAAATTATTAGAGATAATTATGGAATACCACATATTATTGGTGATACACCGAGAGATTGTGCTTTTGGATTAACAATTGCTATGTATCAAGATCATCCGAAATCGTTGATTGATAATTTATTAACAATTAGAGGAGAGTTGTCTCGACATTATGGTACTGATTTCTTTAATCAAGACGCATTTATTCGTTCTTTACAATTAGAAAATAAAACAATGGTGGCATTAAATACTCTTTCACCGGAAATACTTGAATATTTAAAGGGGCTTGCAAATGGTATTAATTATTCTCTCGAAAATTTCCCTGAAAATGCACCATCCGAAATTGATATCAATGCCCTTTTACCTATAACTGTAATAGATCTTTATTCTTCAAGTTATTTAAAATCAATTGCACATGAATGGAATCAATTTGTAAAAGATGCAGGAAGTTATTATAGTAATCAAAGTATTTTCCCAAATGCTCAAGAGGATATGTCCAATCAATGGGTAATTACACCAGAAAGAACAGCAGATAATGCATTGTATATTTTATGTGATCCACATCTTCCATTTAATGGATTAACTGCAAGTTGGAGTGCACATGTGAAATCATTAGACGGTTTATTGAATTATAATGGATTTTATTTTATTGGATCTCCTCATCCAATTATGGGTCATAATGAACATTTTGCATGGTCTCATACCGCAAACAAACCTGATTTTGCAGATGCATTTCTTGTGAGTTTAGACCCCAATAATGACGAGCATTATTTATTAGATGGTATTTCTAAACCATTTAATTTATGGACTGAAATAATTTCTTTTCCAAATGGTACAAATCAACAAGTTACAATAAGGCAATCTCCTGATCATGGTGTATATGTAAAAATGTTAAATTCATCTACTATGTTATTTGCAAAATTAGAAGTTGAAAACAATGTATCAAGTATTGAACAGGGTTATCGAGTGATGACAGCTCAATCTGTTAATGAATGGGAGAATGCATTATCACTTCATCAATATGATAAATGGAATTGTTTAGGAGGTGATGAAGATGGAAATATTTTATTTATTTATAATGGAATTGCACATTACCGAAATAACCCTGTTTCTGCGAGAGAGGGAGCATTAGATGCCTCTACATCTTCAACCTTATGGCAGGATTTAATACCATTTTCTACACTTCCACGAGTAGAAAACCCAGTGTCGGGATATCTTCAAAATTGCAATGATTCACCTTGGTATGTAACACCAAATCCAGGCTTTGGACAAGATGAAGTTCCTATTGAAATATGGCAGGGTGATTATTTCGGTACCCGTGGAAAACGAATAACGGAACTTATCGAATTAGGGGGTGATACGATGTCTGTTGAATATCTGAAACGTATTGCACTTGATATTAAAATTTTAGGTTGGGATTCATTAAAGCAAATTATTCCTTTAGCATTAGACGAAGCTTATGCAGATGCCTATCCATTTTATAATGAAGCAGATTCACTTGCAAATATATTATTTAACTGGGATGGATTTGCAGAGAAATCATCAACAGAAATGTCATTATTATTTTATTTAAGGGAAGTTTTACCTTCTTATTTGGAATTTATAAATCCATTTAGTTTTAATGAATCTGATCGAAGAATTTTAGTAGAATCATTAGTATCTGCCAAAAATGAAATGATTTCAAAATATGGTACACTAGAGATACCTTGGGGTGATATCCATAGATATTTTAGAGGAAATGAAAGTTTTCCAATTTCAGGTGCGCCAGAACATAGTGATTTATCAGCATCACGAATGGGAAAAGGAATGTTGAAAAATGATAATGTTTTTCATTGTAATGCAGGAAATGATCATATTTTATTAATTCGATTAAAACCGGGTGAATCACCTCAATCATGGTTTATGAAACCAAATGGTCAATCTGAAGACCCTAATTCGCCCCATTATAATGACCTTACTTATTTTTATTCACAAGATAGTCTATTACAAAATTGGTACACTGAAAGTGATTATTTAAGCCATGCGGAATCAAATGAAACTCATTATTATACTCCGTCGGGGAATATACAGGGCGATATTAATGGGGATGGTATTGTAAATATTTTAGATATTGTTCTAATAATAGATGTTATTTTAGAAAATGAATATATTGAATTAGCAGATGTTGATAATGATGGGAATGTAAATGTAATTGATATTGTTCTATTGGTGAATATAATTTTGAATAATTAAAGGACACCATCAATGCCATTAATTTTTGTCGAGGTATGCTGATCAAAATTGATAAACCGAATAAAAAATTGATGCAATTAAATTTATTGTTAACTTTTATAAATATAGATTATCATTTATCAAACTTTTATTAATTTTATAGGAAAATCATTTATGAATATTTTAATTATTTTATTTTTATCATTTGCAATTTCACAATCTATTTCTTACCCAATTATTGACACTGGTGTTGAAACTTTTTATAATAATAATCAGGTTATTGCAGAACCAAATGAAGGTGAAGCATTTTACGGGCAAGATGCAACATATTCTGGGCTTCAACCTTCTTATACTAATAATGGAAATGGAATAATAACTGATAATAATACAGGGCTAATGTGGGAACAATTTATGGGTGAAAAATTAAATTACCTTGAGGCGATTACAAAAGCTGATACTTCTATATTAGGAGGGTTTACAGATTGGAGAGTACCAACTTTAAAAGAATTATATTCACTTATATTATTCACAGGTGAATCTTTAGGTGAACAAGCAATTTATATGTATATTGACACGAATTACTTTGACCAACCTCTTGGCGATGTTACAATAGGAGAAAGAGAAATTGATGCTCAAACTTGGTCATCCACAGAATATGTTGGAGAAACAATGATGGGTACAGAAACAATTTTTGGTGTCAATTTTGTAGATGGTCGCATTAAAGGGTACCCAAAGTATAAACCACCACAATTTATTCAGTTAAATAAAATGTATTTTAGAATGGTAAGAGGTAATAATGATTATGGAACGAATAGTTTTGTTGATAATAATAATGGTACAATTAGTGATTTAAACACCGGTTTAATGTGGCAAAAAGCAAATGATGATAATTTTTATGATTGGGAAAATGCAATTTTATTTTCTGAAAATTTTGAACTTTCAGGTTATACAGATTGGAGATTACCAAATCCAAAAGAATTACATAGTATTATAGATTATACTCGATGCCCTGATATAACTAATTCACCTGCAATAGATCCTATTTTCTATACAACAGAAATATATGACCCTTCTGGAATCCAAAATCAATACCCTTATTTTTGGACAGGAACAACTCATATAAATAGTCCAAATCCATATTCTACAGCAGCATATTTTGCTTTTGGAGAAGCACAAGGAATGATTAATAATCAATTGATGGATGTCCATGGTGCAGGAGCTCAAAGAAGTGATTATAAATTTGGAAATCCAGAAGACTTTCCATCCTCTATGGGACCTCAAGGTGATATCCATTATGTGTTTAATGCAGTAAGATGTGTTCGTAATATTCTACATCAAATGGGTGATTTAAATAATGATAGCCAAATCAATGTAATGGATATAATTATTATGGTAAATATTATTCTTGGAGATTTAATACCAACAAATCAACAGTTTTCAGCAGGTGAACTCAATGGTGATGGTATTATAAATGTTGTTGATGTGATTGTACTTGTGAATATGATATTGGGACAATAGAATGATGAGATAAATGGGTTATGAACAAGATAGGAATTTGCAAATTTAAAATATATTTGATTAAATAATAACCTGAAATTATATAAACTAAAATCAAGTTTAATTAATTCAAATTCCGCAATTCTGTCTTTTTATTGAACATAAAAAGTATGGTAAATTATAGGTCATTATGGCAGACTTTAAAGTATATTCTGATTTTGACCCCCAAGGAAGTCAACCAAAGGCAATACAACAATTAAGTAAAGGTATTGCTAAAGGTGAAGAATTTCAAACCCTTTTAGGGATTACAGGCTCAGGGAAAACATTTACTATGGCTAAAGTGATTGAGAAGGTTCAAAAGCCAACTCTAATTTTATCACATAATAAAGTACTTGCAGCTCAACTTTATGGTGAATTTAAATCACTTTTTCCAGATAATCATGTGGAGTTTTTCATTTCTTACTATGATTATTATCAACCTGAAGCGTATTTACCCACAAAAGATTTATTCATTGAAAAAGATATGTCCATCAATGAGGAAATTGATCGAATGCGTTTAAAGGCGACTTCTTCATTGGTTACGCATAAAGATGTAATTATTGTTTCAAGTGTCAGTTGTATTTATGGGCTTGGGAATCCAGATGATTACGCTAAATTGATGGTACATTTTCAAGTAGAGACCTCAATTGAACTTAAACCGACCTTTAAAAAATTAGTAAGTATTCATTATGTGAGAAATGATTTAGCATTAGAGCCGGGTGTATTTCGGGTGAGAGGAGATGTATTAGAAATTTACCCTGCTTATGAAGAAATTGCTTATCGTATTGAATTATTTGGTGACGATATTGAAAGAATCTATTCATTTCATCCTGTATCTGGAGAAATATTAAAGGAACAAAAAGAATTATATATTTTTCCTGCAAAACATTTTGTAACTACTCAGGATAATTTGAATAGGGCATTAGTTGATATTCGTTCAGAATTAATGGATAGACTTGAATATTTACGAGAAGCAGGATTATTGGTAGAAGCCCAACGGTTAGAACAGCGAACATTTTATGATATGGAAATGATGACAGAGTTGGGTTATTGTTCAGGCATTGAAAATTATAGTCGTCATTTAGAAGGTCGAAAATCAGGTACACGACCTCATACATTGTTAGATTTTTTTCCTGATGATTTTGTAATGTTTGTAGATGAATCCCATGTGAGTATCCCTCAAATTAGAGCGATGTATAAAGGCGATTTATCACGAAAAAATACGCTTATTGAATATGGGTTTAGGTTACCTTCTGCAAAAGATAATCGACCCATGAAATTTAATGAATTTGAAGAAACAGTAAATCAAATTGTATTTGTTTCTGCAACACCGGGAGAATATGAAGATATTAAATCGGATGGACATGTTATAGAACAAATCATTCGCCCCACTGGATTATTAGATCCACCAATAGAAATTCATCCTTCTACAGGTCAGATTGATTATTTAATAAGTGAAATTAAATCTCGGGTTGCTGTAAACGAACGAGTATTAGTAACAACTTTAACAAAAAAAAGTGCTGAAGATTTATCAGAATATTTAG
Organism: Fidelibacterota bacterium; assembly: GCA_014381925.1. Taxonomy (GTDB): domain Bacteria; phylum Fidelibacterota; class Marinisomatia; order SCGC-AAA003-L08. The sequence continues at coordinate 21,198 of JACNKR010000073.1, forward strand.
AAGAAGTAAATATTAAAGCAAAATATTTACATTATGGAATTGATACAATTGAGCGCGTAAAAATATTAAGAGGATTAAGGCTTAAAGAATTTGATGTACTGGTAGGGATTAACTTATTGCGAGAAGGATTAGATTTACCCGAGGTATCACTTGTTGCTGTAATTGATGCAGATAAAGAAGGTTTTTTGCGTTCTCGTTCATCATTACTTCAGGTTTCAGGGCGAGCTGCACGGAATGTAAATGGTAAAGTTATTTTTTTTGCAGATAAAATAACAAAATCAATTCAAGCCGTAATTGATGAAACAGATAGACGGCGTAAATTACAGCATGAATATAATCAAAAAGAAGGTATTACCCCTGAAACAATTTATAAATCTGTAGATGATATTAAACTGACAACAGCAGTAGCAGATGAAAAAAATGATTATTATGATGCAAGTCCTGAAGAAATGCCAGAGTTAAAATTAGATAACATGGAAGATTTAGAGGCTATTGACTCGTTGAAGAAAAAAATGTTTAAATATGCTAGAAATTTACAATTTGAAAAAGCTGCATTGGTTAGGGATAAATTAACAGAAATTGAAGAGCGTTTAGAAGGACATAATAATTAATCCAAAATTTAAGAGAAAATTATGATTGATATAGATAAAATACAAAAATCAGTTGGGATAATTGGTGAATCTGAAGAAATGCGAGATATGCTTCATTTAATTGGACAAGTTGCTCCAACTGAAATTTCGGTATTAATAAATGGAGATTCAGGTTCAGGTAAAGAAATGGTTGCAAAGGCAATACATAAAAATAGTCGGCGAAAGTTTGAGCCATATATTATTGTAAATTGTGGAGCAATTCCTGCTGGAATTATTGAAAGTGAACTATTTGGTCATAAAAAAGGAAGCTTTACAGGTGCCGGCGAAGATCGAAAAGGCTATTTTGAATCTGCACACAAAGGGACAATTTTTTTAGACGAAATTGGTGAAACTCCTTTGGAGACTCAGGCGAAATTATTACGAGTAATTGAAAATGGTGAATTTATTCGAGTTGGAGATACAAAAACACAACGCGTAGATGTACGGGTGGTTGCTGTCACAAATAGAGATTTAGCGGAAGAGGTAAATAATGGGAGTTTTCGGAAAGATCTTTATTTTCGTTTAAAGACTATTACCATTCGAGTCCCATCATTAAAAGAACATTTTAGTGATTTACATTTATATGTGGAACGATTTGGATTAGAATTTTCAGCAAAAAATGATATTTCATTTAAAGGGTTTGGTTCAGATGCATTTCAAGTCATGAAAAAATATCATTGGCCGGGTAATGTAAGAGAACTAAAGAATTTTGTTGAAAGCCTTTTGGTTATTCAAATGGGGCAACGCATTACGGGTGAAATGGTTACAAAGGCATTAGGCTTAGCAGGAAGTGATTTAAAAAACCCAAACTTACCTGTATTTATTGATAGGGAATCTGATGATGTAGAAAGAGAATTAATTCTCAGGCAATTACTATTTATACGGCAAGAAATTAATGAAATAAAACAAATAATTCAAGGTGGAGGAAAAATTACACCTCAATCTCAATCTGAACAACCTATGAATTCAGCATTATATTTACCTGCAAATATTCCTTTAGATAGTCAAGTAAATCCGTCTGAAATTATGGACATTGAAAGTGGACGAATTTCTGCAATTGATCCTGATTCTATTGGTGATGTTTCTATGAAAGATGTTGAACATGAGTTAATTGAAAGTACATTAACAAAATTGAATCATAATCGGCGAAAAACTGCTCGAGCTTTGGGATTATCAGAACGAACTTTATACAGGAAAATAAAAGAGTATAATATTATTAAAAAATGAAAAAGCTTTTATTACTAATTGGTGTTATTATTATTCAAGGATGTTCGTATTATTCCGTACGAGGTTCAATTCCTGCACATATTAAAACTATTGCTATTGCTCCAATTGTAAATGAAACTACAGAGTTTGGGATAAGTGACCAAATAATGGCTCAAGTATCTGATTATTTAATTCGAGAAAATATATTAGAGGTTACGAATGAAAATGATGCTGAAAGTCGATTAACGATTGTATTGAAATCGTTAGATGATAAGCCTTTGACCTATTCATTAAATAGTCAAAATTCATCAGGATATGAACGAGTTGAAGAATGGCAAATTCAAATTAATGTTGAAGTAAATTGGCATGATTTAACGCGCGATGAATCCCTTTTTGATAATAGTTACCACCCTTGGGGTGCATATGGAACAGGTACAGATATTAGTACCGATAAAATTGATAATGATAATGATGGAAAAGTAGATGCAGAAGACGATGATGAATTTGGATCTCCTCGTGAATCAGCATTACGAATTGCTATTGATAAATTATCTGAAGAACTTATAAATCAAATTACATCTACTTGGTAGAAAGGAAAATAAATGGATAAAATTCTGGTTCAAAATGCTGGAAAATTTGAAGGACAAAAAGTAAAGCTTAATGGTTGGGTTTACAATTCAAGGCGAAGTGGTAAAATTGGCTTTTTACTTTTTAGAGATGGTACAGGAATAATACAATGTATTATTATTAAAAATGATGTTGGTGAAGAATTATTTGATTCATTTAAAACTTTAACGCAAGAATCTTCTATTTCAGTTGTGGGTGAGATTGTGAAAAATGATCGTGCTCCTGGAGGGTTTGAATTATTACTTTCAAGTTTAGAAATTCACCAGTTGATAGAAGGATATCCAATCACGCCCAAAGATCATGGGACTGAATTTTTAATGAATCACCGACATTTATGGATTCGTTCAAAAAGGCAACATGCTATTTTAAGAATTCGTCATGAAATTATTAAAGCTACCAGGGACTTTTTTGATTCAAATGATTTTACTTTAGTTGATACACCTATTTTTACTTCCAATGCGTGTGAAGGAACAACCACTTTATTTGAAACAGAGTACTTTGGTGAAAGTGCATATTTATCCCAATCCGGTCAACTTTATGGTGAAGCAAATGCAATGGCTTTTGGTCGTCAATATAATTTTGGTCCAACCTTTAGAGCTGAAAAGAGTAAAACAAGACGGCATTTAACAGAATTTTGGATGGTCGAACCTGAAATTGCATATTGTGAGTTGGATGAAAATATTGAGTGGGCAGAAAAATTAATCACCTTTATCATTGATAGAGTGATTACAAACCGAAAAATTGAATTAGAAACATTGGAACGAAAAATTGAAGATTTAGAAAAATTCAGAGGTGAATTTCCTAAGATTTCATATACAGAAGCAGTTGAAATGCTCCATAAAGGTGGGTTTGATTTTGAATGGGGTGGCGATTTTGGGTCACCAGAAGAAACGTATATTGCAGAACAATTTGATAAACCTGTTGTTGTGCATCGATTTCCAACTGCAATAAAGGCATTTTATATGAAGAGAGACCCCGAAAATGAAAAGGTAGTTCTTGGTATGGATGTACTTGCACCAGAAGGATATGGAGAAATAATTGGTGGTGCTCAACGGGAAGATAATTTAGATTTTCTTTTAGAACGAATTGAACATGAAAAATTACCTCAAGAAGAATTTGAATGGTATTTAGATTTAAGACGGTATGGTTCTGTACCACATGCTGGGTTTGGTATGGGAATTGAACGGGTAGTTTCATGGTTGTGTAAACTTCCTCATGTAAGAGAAACGATACCATACCCACGAATGATTCAGACATTGAGACCATAATTTTTGAAAATAGGATTGGCACAAATAAATTCTACAGTTGGGGATATAACCGGGAATTGCTCAAAAATAGTTGAGTATATTAATAATTATTCTTCACAATGTGATATAATGGTTTTTCCAGAGCTTGCATTAATAGGCTATCCTCCTCAAGATTTATTACTCGAGTCAAAATTTATTGAATTAGCAAATAATGAATTAATGACTATTTCTGAAAAAGTGATTGACTGTATTGTTCTAATTGGTTCAATTCGAAAAATTGACAATAATTTATATAATACAGTTGCAATTTTATCCCCCAAAAATACAATTGAATACCGAGATAAAACTTTACTTCCAACTTATGATGTATTTGAAGAAGATAGATATTTTACATCATCAAATAATATTCAACCTATTGAAATAAGTGTGAATGGTGAATTGATAAAGTTGGGTATTCATATTTGTGAAGATTTATGGAATAAAGAAAATGACATAGATGTTGTGAAAGAATTAGCGGATAAAAATTCAGATATTTTTATTAATTTATCCGCTTCTCCATTTTGTGTTAATCGGTATAATGAACGAATTCAAATGGCAAAACTAAAAGTTGAACAATATAAAAAACCGTATGTGTATTGCAATTTGATTGGTGGGCAGGATGAACTTGTGTATGATGGTGGTTCATTTTGTTTAGACTCAAAAGCAAATATTGTACAGCAATCTGTTTCATTTTCGGAAAGTTTTGAAGTTGTAGATTTCGATAAATTAATAAAAAAACAATCCATTAATGAGCCTGAAGAAAAACAATTATTTGAAGCATTAAAATTAGGTGTTAAAGATTATTTTCAAAAAACAGGTCATGAAAAAGCTGTTATTGGATTAAGTGGTGGAATAGATTCTGCACTAACTTGTGCAATTGCATCTTACGCACTTGGGAACAAAAATATCTATGGGTATGCACTTCCATCAAAATTTTCGAGTGACCACAGCATTGAAGATGCTAAAATTTTGGCAGATAATTTGGGAATACATTTTTCAATTATACCAATAAAGGAAATTCATAATCAATTTTTAGATACGCTTTCAAGAGATATAGATGTGAAATTGCCAAGTTTAGCATTGGAAAATTTACAGGCTCGAATTAGAGGTAATATTTTAATGGCATTATCAAATAGTTTTAATGCATTATTATTAAATACGAGTAATAAAACAGAAACAGCTTTAGGATATTCAACACTTTATGGAGATATGTGTGGTGCATTAGGAGTAATTTCTGATTTAAATAAACATCAAGTATATTCATTATCAAAATGGATAAATAAATATTTTGGGGAATGTATAATTCCTGAAAATTCAATAAATAAAGAACCATCTGCAGAATTGAGAGATAATCAAGTAGATCCATTTGATTATAATGAAATTTCACCCATGGTTGAAAAAATAATTTCTGAAAATAAACATTTGCACCAATTAACTAGACAGGGTTATGATAGGGGCGATGTACAGGACATTTTAAGAAAAATTAGATTCTCTGAATTCAAGCGAAGGCAAGCTTCTCCCGGAATTAGGGTTTCTAAAAAGGCATTTGGAATGGGGCGAAAATATCCCATCGTAAATCAATTTAAAGGATAGATATGTATAAAAAATTAATTAGTTTATTAATTATTAGCGGATTTGTATTTTCTGGATTTAATAATAATTTAAGTGGAAATGAATGGGAAAATTGGTCAAAAAATGAGAAAGGTACTTTTTTAAAAGGATTTTATTCAAGCCAATTAACATTAAATAATCATTTAAAAAATGCAATAAAATACGAAAGTGCTGGTGATCCCTATTGGCAAAAACCATTTGTTGTTGTAATGTATGAACAAAATTTGAAAGAATTTACTTCCGTGAAAATGGGAATTAATATTGATGAATTAAGTGGTCGGTTAGATGCCTTTTACCAAGATGTTGAAAATAAAAATATTTCAATTATGGAATCAATCCGCATTATTAGTTTAAGAGCTGAAGGAGATATTGAACGAGCAGATTGGTTTTTATTACAAAGTCGGCGAAATGCTGGAGATAATTAATATGTAATTTATCATGCAATTTATAAAAAATCGTCCCGCCATAAAATTATTACCGTTCTTAATAATTGGCATATTAATTGCCGATTATTTCCCTTATTTAGGAATTCCTATCCTAATTTGTTTTATATGTTCTATATTTACAATTTGGAGCAAATATACTTTTATTGCAATTCCTATTTGCCTCATTACCATTGGGTTTTTCAATCATTCAATTTTTCAATCTACTTTAGAACCACCATCACATTTATTAAATCAATCTAATTCATTTGTTTTTAAAGTCCAATCTATAAAACAAAAATCTAAATCAGTAGAATATATTTTAGATCCAATTAATTATCATTTTGGAAATACTATTTTTCGTGTAAAAGATAGTTTAGATATTTCCCCCGATGATATTTTATCCATAAATGGAAAACTTGTAAAACCTCATGGAAATAGAAATCCAGGTGCATTTAATTATAAAAAATATTTACTAAGAAAAGGAATAAAATCTGTTTTATTAAATGGTCGTATTGATTCGGTAATATCACAACCTTACTCATTAAATAAATTTTATTTTTCAATTAGAAAAAATATTAATCAAAAAATTAATAAAACGGTGGACAAACCATATAATTCATTGATTATGGGATTTTTATTAGGTGAAAAAGGTGAATTAGATTATGAATTACTAGAACGGTTTCGGCAATTAGGAATAATTCATGTACTTGCCGTTTCAGGTTTACATGTTGGTTTTATATTCATGATTTTAAATTTAATATCACAATTATTCAGGTTAAACCCTTTTAATAAATTTATTTTAATTGCAATTGGATTATTAATTTATATGGGAATTACGGGATATCCTGCAAGTGTAATAAGAGCAGGCACACTCGGAATTCTGTATTCTTATGCACAATATCGCCAAAAAATACCAGATATTTGGAATATTTTAAGTTGGACTGCATTTTTAATGTTAATCTTAAATTCAAATTCCTTATTTAATGTAGGATTTCAACTTAGTTTTGGAGCAGTTTCTGGAATTATTTTTGTCATGAATCAATTTAATGAATTGAAAGAAAATATTAATTTAAATTATAAATCAACAATGGTTCGATTTTCGATGTTGTTTTTTGAAGGTATGGTTGCTTCTTCGGGTGCATTATTAGGTACATTTATTCCTGTTGCATACCACTTTCATGAAATGTCATTAATTGGAATATTTTTTAATATTATTATTATTCCACTTACTTTTTTAATGGTTATTTTTGGAATCATTACAATAATAATTTCATTTATAAATATTTCATTCGCATCAATTTATGGAGAATGTGTTTATGTCATTGGATTAATATTAAATAAAATTTCAATCTTTGGTGATAGTTTAAATATTCAAATGTTATCATTGGGTGGGCTTTCAACTTTACTTATTTTTGCGTTATTTATTGGATTGCTTCTGTTGTTTTATTTTAAAAATTCGAGATATTGGCAATCATTAATTATATATAGTTTAATCTTTACAAACCTATTGATATGGCGAGATAATTTTAATCAGGATAAAATTACGATTACATTTTTAGATGTAGGACAGGGTGATGCGTGTATCATTCATTCTAATAATGGTGTAATATTGATTGATGCAGGATATGTTGGATTTGGTAAGGATTATGGAAGAACTGTTATATTGCCTCATCTGAAATATTTAGGAATTGAAGAAATTGATTTAGCTATTTTTTCACACCCTCATGCAGACCATATTGGTGGATTTGAGTATCTAGCGAATCATATTAAAATTAAAGAAATTTGGGATACGAAAAATAAATTTCATACAAAGTTATATAAGAGAATATTAAATAAACACATCAAAAATGGTTCAGAAATATTATATCCCAACCCGGGTGAAAAGTATAAAATAGGTGAAATTTATTTAACTGCTTTATATCCAGATAGCTCAAAAGCAATGAATGCACCGAATATAAATGAAGCTTCAATAGCTATTCGAATGGATCATGGTGAAAATTCAATTTTATTTTTAGGTGATGCTGAACATGAGGCAGAAGACATTATATCTCAATTATTAAATGCGATTAATTGTGATATTGTTAAAATTGCCCATCATGGGTCAAAAACAAGTTCAAGTATAGAAATTGTAAATAATTCAAAAGCAAGTTTTGGTATTATATCCGTTGGTGAAAATAATAAATTTAAACATCCATCTAAAGAAATTGTAAACAGATGGTTAGAACATAAAGTAGATATTTTTAGAACAGATGAACATGGTGCAATTACAATTATTTCTGATGGTTATGGAATGAATTTTTATACGGAAGTGAGAAAATGAATTATTTTCACTCCTTAACTTTAATTCTTCTCCCGTTAGAGAGCACGTTTTTGTAATTACTTAGATTTTATATATGGATGATGATTTTATTCCACAGGGTTTAATTATTAAGTCAAGGCATGCCTTACCTTACGGAAATAATTA
>JACNKR010000006.1 GCA_014381925.1 Fidelibacterota bacterium
CTACTAAATCCATAATCCCCCTTGAGGGTGTAACTGCACCCACATAAACAATGGTAGGAGATTTAGGTTTTGATTGAGTAATACTTTCAGGATCAATTTTAACAAAATTTTGTACAATTATTGTATTATTATAATTTTTAAAATGCTTTAAAAAAGGTTCTACAGCTAAAATTGTTCCATCGAATATTCTTTGGCCTACTTGTTCAAATAATAAGGTTAGCAAACCTAAAGGCATTTTCAAGAAACTAGGTATCCAATCTCTCATTTGTACAATACCTAATATATTTTCATGTATATCAAAAATTACCTTTTTCCCAGATAACTTTATTATAAAACCAACCCAAAGTAACTCAGGATCATGAAAATGTAAAATTGCGTATTTCCCTTTAAAAGCTTCTTGTATAATTGTTATAGCATTTATTAGTCTATTAATGATTGATTTCGGTTTTGATAAACCAATTATTCGAATATTGTCTTTCTTAAATGATTTGTTTTCAGCTACTGCTATTAATGTTAAATCATAAAATCTTTTCAGCGAATAACATTGTTTATAAAAAACCCTAGGATCATCCCATGGATGTAAACTTGAAGCAACTAGGACTTTTTGTTTATTAAGCATTAATATTTGTTCTGATTTGAGCTATCCAGCCAGTTTTTGAAAAATAAATAATCATCATAGCGATTATTAGAAAAATCGAACTAGTTAAAATGAATTGTGATAATAGCGTTATGTTTAATATTGAAACAATTTTACTAATCAAAACCATACTTGAAATACTTAAAATACTATCTCGAAATAATTTTAGTCCTAAAAACCATTGTTTATATAGTTTTTGAATGTAATAAGCACTTACAATTCCTGCTATAATATGACTTATTATAAAACTGTATAATGCGATTGTTAAAATATCTTGTTCTAATTTAATTCCTAAGAAAATCATAATAATCATTGAAATTGCAGCTATGCCATAGATCAACGAATTATAACCCCTTTCAGAAATTGCATCGATTGGGCTACGCGTCAAACCGGAAAATGTATAAAATGGTAACGCTAAAATGGCAAGGCGCAAAATAGCCACACCATTATGGCTGACTTCACCCAACCATAATTCTAATATTAATGGTGCAAATAAATAACAATAAGTAGTCCCAATTACACTAAACACAATACCAGCTTTAAAAAACAAATTTAGGATTTTTGAAATATCTCCCTTGTCGCCACTGGCAATCTTATTTGAAATTCTGGGAAGCAATATCATTCCAATGGGATTTATAAATATTAAAGATAGTCTTACTAAACTTAAACTTGAATTGAAATAAGCGACACTTTCAAAATTTTTAGATTGAGCTATAAATATTGGGATCCCTGCCAATAAAATAAATTGAGAAATAAAACTGGGAACACGTTCAATACCGTATTTAAAAATTTGTTTTGATTTATTAAAATTTAACAGCGATACGTTCAATCCTCTATTTCGTGTTAGAAAAGCAATGATCATTATTACTAGGACACTGACACCTATCCAAAATAGTCCATCATTTAAATTGTCAATAATTGTAAAAACAATAATTGGTATTATAGCGGTCCCTAGTAATTGAAAAATATTTGCTCCTATCATATTCATATAACCTCGATACAATGCATATGTAATGAGCTGAGTACTAATGCCTAAAGAAAAAATAAAATACACCCAAAAATTATTGTTATTGAATCCGGAAATATTAAACCAAAGAATCCCAAAAATAAATAAGACCGTTAGTGGTATTGTAAATAGCAAAAATATAATAAATACATTGTCACCATAGGAGCGGTCAAAATTTCTACTTAAATAATTTGGTAACCCAACACTCATACCAATCAACAGAATTCCAGCAAAAGATGATAATGTTCTTTTTACCAATAAAAATTCACCCAGCACTTCCAAACCATACATCCTGGCAATTAATCCATTTAATACAAAAACGCCTCCAATAACAACCAGCCCATTAAGAAGGGTTACCATTAAATCAGCTTTAAATGATAAATGTTTATTTAACCAATTCATATGAAATTTTCTTCGCTAAATGGTTTTGCCAATAATCGTAGCCAAAAAGGAATATTACCAATAATAATAATCCTTTAGTAAAAAATATAATTGTAAAGTTTGAACTTAAAAATCCAAAAGTAAAACTTGGTATTGCAACAGCAATACTAATTATAAATAATATATTTTTTTTATATCCTGATACGTCAAATATTTTCCATTGGAGTATATGTATTATAAAACCAAATATAAAAGTAAATATTGTTGTACCATACCAACCGAAATTTGCCCAATAAGTACCAAGATAATTTGCATTTGCTGAACCAGTTGTATCTGGAATTTTCCACCATAATTTTGCTACATAATTTGAAAGATGAAACGTTCCTTCTATGTGCATCCAGGAAAATAATTGCGTCGATCTGCCCAATAGAAAATCGTGTGTTTCTGGAAAATACTGGAAATAATAAAATAAGACTTCAGCTGGAATAACAAATATTCGATTAATATATGACCATAGGATTATGTCAAATATGCCTTCCCTGTCAATAATTAAAAAATACGTTATTAATATAGGTCCTGCCAAAGTAATGCTTATTAATGTAATTATTAAAATAGGTTTTACTTTCTCACGTTTTAAAAAAATATATGCAGCAACTGATAAAAATATGGAGGCAAGTGGAGATTTTTCCAAGGTTATTGAGTTTACTATTAATCCAAAAACAAAAAATGATATAAACAGGTTTTTATATTTTATTTTAGAGTACATTGATGTAAGAAATAGGGAAGCGATAATTCCAAAGGGGATAAATAAGGATCGCAACCAATGAAATAAATAGCGTTCTATCCTTGTCATACTCAATGTTTTTAGTGCTTCCTCGCGCATATAAAAGAATTTTGTACTATTTCCGGGATTTTTTATTAGTTCTAAAAGAGGGATTTCATTTGCTCTTAACAAATACCCAAAAAAGATTAATAATGATACGGAGAATAAAATGACTATAATTTCATAGAAAATTTTATCATGTTTTAGAGTTTCAATTTTTCCTTTCAAAATCCCACATGTTTTGTTTAAATCAATTCGTCTATACACATTTCCAATAAATAATCCTGCAGGAAAAAGAAAATAAAATAACAGAATTGAATAAAAATAGGTTAACTCATTATGGTGGTCTCGGATCATTAAAACGTAGATTGAAGGAATAGAAATAAATACTGTAAACGTTGAAACGATTGTGGAAGGAATGGAAGCAATACGAATGCCGGAGAATCCATATACCAGCCGATATTTATACGTCAATAAAATGTATGCCATTATAGACATGCACAACAATGACGACTCCAGAAGCCACTCTTCCGGCATCCAAATCAGAATTGTAATCAAAATAAGTGGAATAATAAATATTAATGCACGATCAATATTCCAATCATTCTGCTGAATGTCTGCAATGTATTTATTTTCCATTAGAGGAAAATTAATTATTAATAGTCCTAGCCGATAATTGCCATCTCTTACGAAAATAATAAAAATACATGGAAAAAACCGTTGATAGAACAAACCCAATAATACACACTCTTGCTCGAGATGGCTTATATTTTAATTGAGGTAATACAGCATAATCTAATACTTGCACAGTTGGAGTATCTTTTGCTTCTTGAATTTTAGCTTCTTCATATTGTTGAGTTAAAAATGTATATAATATATTCTGTACTTCTACGTCTCTCATTAATCTTCCCAATTTTAAAACCAAATCAGGAACATTGGATAATTCCTTTTCCAATTCCGATATTTCAGATTTTAAGATTTGAACTTCAGGGTGGGTTTCAGCAAGGGTATTTTCAAGCATCCCAAGTCTTACTTTTTGAATAGTAATTCTAGAAAGTATTTCAGATGAGACTGAAATGGATGCATTGGATTCTTTTGGGATCGCAACTGTTTTATTTATTTCTTGATACGTTTTAAGTTTTTCTTCAGAGATTGCAAGATCAATAATATTCTGGTTATAGCGATTTTCAATAAACATTCGATGCTGCATAGCTTTTTCTGATTTCAGCCTTTTATTTACTATATCAAGTTTTGCCACAAAATAGTTAGTTATATCTCTCGATAACACTTTGCATATTTCCTCATCTTCATCTGAATGGAACCAACCAGTCTTAACATATGTTTCGACTCTAATAGTACCTTCTTCATCAATCTCAAAATTGGTATCATTTTCCAACGATTGTTGAGCTTTTTCAGAATTTTCCACATTGTAAAATTCCATGAGGTTAAATTTTTCAATAACACTCTGCATAATAGTATGGCTTTTAAGAATCGCCAAAAACGTGTTCGCATCTGATGAGGAAGTGGGACTTAATAAACTTTCCAAAGCAAACATGCCACTGCCGCTGCCGAAAATCCCTCTTTCGTTACTAGATACGGGCGGCATGATTATTGCTGAAGATCGGTAAGTTTTTGGTAACATAAATGCGAGAACTACAGATAGTATACTCACAATAAATACATTCCGAATTATTTCAAATTTAGATGACCATAAAATCTGGCCTATACGAAATAAATCAATATCATCAAAATCAGTATTTATAGATGATCCTGATTCTTCGCTTCCTGGTAAGACACCATATTTTTTTAAATCACCCATACGATTGCGTAGCGTTTTTTCAGTAAAGCCCTCTTGATTAGCAATTTCTTTCCGTTTTTCCGGATTATGAATTATCTCTGGATTCTTTTTAACCAAATCCAATATTTTTTGTTCGTGGGGAGTTAGTTTTATCATTATCCACCTATAGCTGCTTTATATGTTAACCAGAGAGTAGCAATCGCAGTTGCCGTCTGTAGTATACTAATGTTACCGAAAAATCGACTGCGCATACTTTCAGGCACAACAATAACATCTCCCGGTTCAACATATTCGTCAAAAGCATTGTTCAATTCACTTCCATCCGCTCGATAAATTATTGTATTACTGTTACTACCAATATTTAATGCTCCGCCTACCATTGCTATATAATCACTGGCTCTATAGCCGGGAACATACGAAAATCCTCGGGGTCGCCTCACAAATCCATGTACTATAATTTGATGAGTCTTATACTCGGTAAAGTTCTCTTTTTCCTTTTGCATTATTTCAACAAAAGGTATAATTATTTTATCCCCTTCCATTAATGTTGGATTTTGATTTAAATCACCCTTGATTAAAAATTCTTTTATCGTCAGTTTTTGTTGCAATCCATTTCGTTCCAAATATGCCACATCACTGCTGCCGTATTTTTGAACACCTTTTGTTGCTTTAATTGCATCTTTGACTCTACTAATAGGTGTCATTTCTACGTAACCGGGATATTCTACGGCTCCAATAACTTGAACTTTAAATGAACGAATTGATGATAACCTGACTGTTGTTTGAATTTTTTTATATGATTTTTTCGAAGCTGCAGATTTTATTTCTTCTTTTATTTGCTGATATGTTTTTCCTTTTGTAGAAAATTGACCAATTGACGGTAGAGATAATTCTCCGACAGGGCTGATATATTCATAATATTCCACTGTTTCTGCATTGAATAAATCATATTCCTGTCCTGGAAGTAGTTTATTTTCTAATGATGTGACTACAATATGCAATTGATCTCCCGGACCTAAAAAATACTCTGCAGGGTCAATTTCACCTTCCAATGGAATTGGAGGGTTGGATAAATCCTGATAAACCGGTTGATAACTGCCAGCACCTTTCGTCAAAGATTCAAATTCATCTGTTTGAGCAGATAACAAACACAGTAAAATAATTGATGAAATAAATTTAAATGTATTTTTCATGTTATGTTATAGTACTCCCA
>JACNKR010000058.1 GCA_014381925.1 Fidelibacterota bacterium
GTATAGTCAATATTATCTGTTAAATTAGATAAAGAATAACTACAGTCTGGTAAAAAACTTATATTACTAATAGAAAAATCCAATATTGCAGCAATATCCACAACCTCTACGGTTTCATCACAGTTAACATCTGCATTAACTAATTGTTCATTATCCAACCCAATATTACCTTCTAAATATTGTAATAACATAAATGCATCCTCTAAATCTGTACTTCCGTTTGAATTAAGATCACCATTTCCACCACCTATATTATTTATATAAATTATACAGTTATTTTGACTATATGGGGCTATTAATGGTAAATCACCTACATCTGTTATATTTAATTCTAAATTATAGTATTCTTGGGATGGATCTGTTGGTATATCAAGTTGAATAGTTAATAATAAATTATTATTTTCTAATGGTGGAATACCTAAAAAGGTAAAATCTAAATTATCAATATTGGATACTGAAGACCAACCTGTCGGTAAACCATTTATGGTGTAATTATTAAAAGTTAGGTCACCAAAACCATTAATATTTAGTACAAAATGATTCAAATTATTATCAATCCCCATATCTAACGCTATATCAATATCAACTATATCTCCAGGTGAAGCATTTATAAATGTATCTTGGAAATAAAAAACAGGATCATCAATTAAAATTGGCTGATAAATAATATCTGTTGACCCATCGATACCTTCAACTAATAATGTGACAAAATAGTTACCGCTTTGAGTATATGTATGTATGGGGTCTTGATCAATACTTGTATATAAATCATTAAAATCCCAGTTCCATCCAGAACCATTTATATTTGGACCGTGTATAGATTGATCCAAAAATGTAATTTGATGATTTTCTTTAGTCCAGCTAAAATCAGCAATTACATTGGGTCTTTGATAAATACTTCCACTATTCAATGTTGTTGAATAGAAATTAATTAAATTTGAAACATTGTTATTTATAAAATTATTTATATCAACTATATCATAACCGGTATTATTCCATGTACTAATATTTGTTGAGGTCGATGAAAAAATATTTTCTTCAAAATTTCTAAAATTTGGCCATATTGCATTTAAATTGTAATCACTATTTTCAAGTTGATAACTATCAATTATATACCATCCATTTACTGTTTCAGGATAATATAACTCAGCTTTTATATTATTTGAATAATCACTTAATGTAGTATTATTTGCTTGATTAGGTATTGTATTTATAGGAAAATAGGGCAAAATCACAGATGAAGCTGAATTACCAAGCTGTGTCCACATAGTGGTTAATTCAGGTCGTTCACCAGGCAAAATACCCCTTACAATACAACTAGATACAGTTTGATACCTGCTAATACTATTTTTTGTTGGAATATATCCGTAAGGAAATTCAGTATTATCAGTAGCTTGATTCATATACGGTATTTCATATGGTAGAAAACTAGAAGTATAAGATCGAGAAAAATCTCTAACAAGTCCATTTAACAATGTGTCTACATTAATATTTTGTTGGTTTATTTCTGAATTTAAAATATTTTGAGATCGATTATATCTATCATAACCTGCCAAATTGTTATTATTATTTTCATATCCAGTTAACTGAGTTTCAAAAAATTAGTCCTAACCATAAAATAAGGATTATTCATAGTATTTATATGTTGACAATCATTATTTCCGGCATTAGGCTCAGCCTCACATATACCTGCATATCCACCTGCATCGATAATAGCGAAACTTGCTTCTAATTCTGATAAATACGTACCACAATCACTACAATTACTATTTTCAATGCAATCTTCTACTTCACTATAAGAACTATAATTTTTCAGAACACAATTAATAAATTCACCATTTTTACTTGGCTCTGGATCAGAATCAATATAACTATTTGCAATTGCTAGACCAGAATCATTAACACCCATTCTAACTGGAGAATCGGGATCATTTTGATCAGCACTATTTATTACACCAATATAATTAATTGTACCACTTAAATTTGAACGATTTGTAATAGAATTATTAGGCTCTTGTGGGTAGTCTCTTACTTTCCATAAATAAGGTCTACCTGCAGAGTCTATTGCAACACCTATTGTACAAGTAAAAATAATATTAATTAAAAAAATAGCTGTGAAAATTTTAAATCTCATAGAGTATCTCCTTGAAAATATTTTTAAATAGCTATTGAGTTGCATAATTTACAGTAAAATAATTATATAATCCACCACTATAATTCTTCCTTTTTTACTCAGTTTGCATATATTTCAGTAGTATTAGTACTATTTTAGTTGCCCATTTTTTGTTTTTAGACTATTATTTATAAAATTCTCTTTTTTCTTTAAACTATCAAATATTGGTAATAAAAAGAAGATGCATCGTGCTACCGATTTTAATTCCTTAAATACATTACAAGGAACCTTCTTTTTAATAATGATATTTTTCTTATTTTTATAATAAAATTTCTCCTTATTATACGAGTAACTTTCGAGTAACTATTTTACAGATTAGAAAAATTATATAATTAAATAATGAGAAATATATTCCATTTACGGCTACAAGATATAGAGCTTCAAGCAGAACGCACTATTGATAGAACCCTGCAAACAAAACCCATTGCAATAATATCATCACATCATGATAATGGTAGTGTTATTGCATTATCAAGTGAAGCTAAGGAAGAAGGATTATTTAATGGTATAAAAATTCAAATTGCTCGGAAAATGTCACATAGTGTTCGCATGCTACCTTATAATCAAAATTTATATCGTCAAGTTCATGAAAGCCTATATCAAACAATTCGTAATTATACTCCTTTATTTGAACCGGAATTATTTGGACAGTATTATATGGATATGACAGGAACAAGCGGATTATTAGGGTGCATGAATGATGTTGGTATGCATATCACGCGGGACATTAAAAATCAATTAAATTTGAAAAGCAAAATAGGAATTAGTTCCAATAAATTAGTTAGTAAAATATCTACGGAAGTCGTACCTGAAACCGTTTGGGAAATAAAAAATGGAAATGAACCTAATTTTATAGCACCTTTATCTCCTACTTTTTTACCAATCTATAAAGAGGCATTTATCAAGAAAGTAATTCGCTTTCTCATGCTTAAATCTATATCACAAGTTCAAGATATTTTAAAAATACCTCAACTTGCACCTATTATATTTGGTCGATACTATTCCCACTTGAGCATGCAGGCATTTGGGAGAGATATATCTCTAGTACATCCATTATTAGAAAAAATTAAAATTACAGAACAAAAAGTGCTCTCTCAAGACACAAATGATTATCAGCTGTTACAATGTATTGTGCGAGAATTATCTGGGCATATTGGATTTAAAATGCGCTCTTCTCATCGTTTGGCTAAATATATATATATTGAAATTCATTATACCGATGGTTTTTTAAATAAAAAACGAAGCAAGCTTAATTCAAATGATGACCATGCAATTATTAATATCTGTACTTCGTTGTTAAAAAAAGTTTTTACTCGACGAAACCGAGTTCGCTCTCTTATTGTTACTGCGACTGATTTATTTCCTGCTAGCAAACAATTATATCTTTTTAATCAAAAAGAAACGAAGCAAAATAGTATATCTTCAGCATTAGATAAAATTCGTTTTAAATTTGGAGAACATCATATTCATAATGGGTTTTCTTCTAAAAATTATCATTAATTTTATATGTTTATACATCTAAACATACATACAAATTACTCTAAAATGTATAGTGCTACTACATTTAAAAATTATCTGCATGCTACAAAGAAGTTAGACATGCCCTATTTAGCAATTACGGAAGTGAATGGTTTATGGGGATTTATTCATTTTATTACTATTGCAAAAGATTATGGTATTAAAGCAATTGCAGGCTCAAATATCATTACAGAAAAATATGAAGCAATAATACTTGTTGAAACAGAAGAAGGGTTCTCTAACCTGTGTAAAATTCTTTCAGATTTACATTTAAACAAAACATTCTCTTTACTAGATATATTAAAAAAATATCATTCAGGACTTTTTATATTATCTCATCAAAAATATACTTTAGATAAACTTATAAATATTATACCGCAATCACATCTATTTATTGAACTTCGCCCTGGAGTTGATGAAATGCTTACGAAGCAATGGGAGGAAGAATTAAATATCAGCTCTATTGCAACAGGTGATGTCTATTTTATGTATAAAAATGATATTCATACACATAAAATTCTACGAGCCATCCATTATAATACAACACTATCCCGTTTAGATAAATCTCAATACAAATCTGATAATCATTGGTTTCGCAATAAAGAAAATATGAAGGATCTATTTCCAAATAGTATAGAAGCTATTCATAATAGCTATAAACTTGCTCAACAATGTAAAACCAATTGGGATTTCAGTAATACTATTTTTCCAAATATTGGAAAAGGTGGAAGTAAAACAAATAATCCAAATAAAACATTAAAAGAACTTACGCTACAAGGAGCAAAAAAACGATATAATAAAATTACATCACATATTCAAAAACGAATTAACTATGAATTAGACATTATTATTCAAAAAGGTTTCGCCACATATTTTTTAATAGTTTGTGATATTGTAAAACAAACTAAATCTACAATTGGTAGAGGCAGTGGAGCATCATCAATAATAAGCTATTGTTTATTTATTACTCAAGTTGACCCCATTAAATATAATCTTCAATTTGAACGATTTATTCATCCTGAACGCATTGATATGCCTGATATTGATATTGATTTTCCTTGGGATGAACGAGATGATATTTTAAAATATATTTTTAATATGTATGGAGATAAACATACTGCAATGGTTTCTAATCAAGTTTTTTTACAACCTCGATCTGCAATTAGAGAAGTTGGAAAAGTATATGGACTTTCAAATGAGGAAATTAAATCAGTAACAAAACGCATTGGATATCATACGCGTCATCGAAAATTAGCAAGCTGGGTTAAAACAGATAATCGATTTAAAAATATAAATTTAGATAAAACACTTGAAGAGATATTAATTCAAAGTGAAAAAATAATAGGTGCATTGCGAAATTCGTCGGTTCACCCTGGAGGGGTTATTATTGTCCCTGATGAAATTCAAAAATATGTCCCTGTTTTAAAAACACCTAAAGATGTACAAATTGTAGAATGGGAGAAAGACCAAGTTGAGGATAGTGGATTATTAAAAATAGATATACTTGGAAATAGATCATTAGCAGTTGTGCGTGATACGCTAAATCAATTAGGATTATACCGCAATAAATACATGGACTATCATCAAATTAAATCAACAGAAGATATTAAAACAATTGAGCTTATGAAATCGGGGCGAACTATGGGAATATTTTATATTGAAAGCCCTGCAACAAGGCAATTACTTGCAAAGTCTCAACATATAGATTTTGAACATGTTGTCATATATTCATCAATTATTCGTCCCGCCGCAAACCGATTTATCAATTTAATGTTAGAACGCATTCATGGTAAGCCGTGGAAATTACTTCATCCTGATTTACTTTGCCTTGCTGAGAGCTATGGGATTATGGTTTACGAAGAACAAGTTTCAACGGTAGCAAGAAAAATTGCAGGATTTGGTTATGCTGAATCTGATTATATCCGAAAAGTTATTTCTCGTAGTTCCCTTGCACACACCGTTCCATACTGGAAACAGAAATTTATTAAAGGAGCAAATAAAAATGGATATACAACGGAGCTTGCAGAAAAATTATGGGCAATGATTGAATCTTTCTCTGGGTATTCATTTTGCAAACCACATTCAGCTTCTTATGCAATGTTATCATTTACCTGTGCATATTTAAAATCACACTTTCCTGCTGAGTTTCTAGCGAGTGTTATTAGTAATCAAGGAGGGTTTTATTCTACCTATGCCTATATGAGCGAAGCCAAACGATTTGGAATATATATTCTTAAACCACATATTAACCTAAGTCAAAAAAAATATAAAGGCAAAGGGAATAAAATACGCATGGGGTTTATGGCAATTCATCATTTGCAAGAAAAGGCAATTAATTCTATTTTAGATGAGAGAAAAAATAGTGATTTTAGGTCCTTAGATGATTTTTTATTACGAACAGATATTCACATGGCGGATGCAATGGCACTGGTAAATGCAGGATGCTTTATTGAATTATGTTCGCAAATGAATCATAGAGAAATTGCTCTTAAAACAGCATCATTTTATTTACAACCGTTAGAAGAGCGCAACCCTGTAGAAATTAAAATCAATACACTTTCACTCACACATAATGAAAAAATAACATTAGAAATTGAATCATTTGGGTTCCCTATTAGTGAACATCCATTAAAAAAATATCACTCATTTATTCAATATCGTGTTCAAAAAGCAATATATATTCATAAACTATATCGGAAGAAAGTTGTATTTGCAGGTGTACTCATCACTCGGAAAATCACAGCCACAAAAAGTAAAGCGGCAATGGAGTTTGTTACTTTTGAAGATGAAACCGATATTTATGAATGTGTGATGTTTCCTGAAATATATAAAAAATATGGCGATTTACTTAATTGGGAAACACTCTTTTTAGTTCATGGTAAAATTGAAAAATCATTCAATGTTTATACGCTTACAATATCTCGTTTGGAAAGTTTGCAACGAACTGTTGATGTGAAATTAGTCGGATAATTAAAATAAACTTTTTTGTTGACTAATCTGAGCTTCCATAATACATCTATCACTATTATTTTTCACAGAATTTACAAATGTGGACACCGGATAATATTCTAATTCAGAATTAATATTATTAAAATCAAATGACTGATATTCAAGAGATGTATTCAGCCAATTATCCATATTATTTTTTTGGAATACAGGCATTCGATGATGAATATGATTTAATTGGTTATCGGCATTCGTTGTAATAACGGTATAAGACTCAATTATATTTCCAAGAGAGTTTTTCCAACGACTCCATAAACCCAAAAGGCAAAATAAATCATTGTTTTGAGTAAAAATATAATATGGCTGTTTTTGTCCATTAATAATTTTCCACTCATAATACCCCTCAATTGGAATTAAACATCGCTGAGAATTAACTAAATCTTTAAAAGATGATTTTTCTGAAAGGGTTTCTTGCCTTGCATTAATCATATTAGAAGCGAAAGACTCATCTTTTGACCATGATGGGATAAGTCCCCATTTCATTTGCTTTATAATTCGTTTTTCTTTTTCTTGAATGATGATTGGATGTTGATGTGTAGGAGCAATATTGTAACTTGGTTTATAATCAATTAAATCATCCCATTGGTCAATTGATAAATCACGAATAATATCTAATTTCGATTTAGTTAATGTTTTTCGTCCGCACATAATAGAGTAATAAATAGATAATCATATTTTATAATTTATACTTTGATTAGAGCTGAATAATACACAAAAATGAAGTGATTTGGGCTACCGCGTAGATACCAATTATTTGGCTGGAGGAATGCTATATATTTTTAAACATTTGCATGAGTATAATTTAATATAGGATTTTATACAATTTAATGAAATACCGGTAAATATTTAAATAGAGTATATTTTATTAAAATGAGGTTAATTAATTTTACACAAACGCAGAAATTGATATTGTTGAAATAGATTTATTTTTATTATAAAAAAACTCTCTATAAATGATAATCAATAATCTTGTATATATAAATAATAGGGTTTTATATTACTATGCTTTGCCCATTGTTAATTTTGGTATTTTAATATATGTTTGAACAACTTCAAAATAGATTACACAATGTAGTCAAGACCTTAAAAGGTCATGGAAAGATTACAGAAAGTAATGTAACAGAGGCTTCTAGAGAAATTAGAAGAGCATTACTTGAAGCTGATGTAAATTTTAAAGTTGCTCGGGATTTTATTAAAAAAGTCCAAGAAAAAGCAACGGGTGAAAAAGTGATTCGGTCAATTTCACCGGGGCAACAATTCATTAAAATTTTAAATGATGAATTAACAGAATTTCTTGGTGGTGATTCAGTTGAAATAAAATTTAATTCAGTCGGACCGACAACAATTTTAATGGCAGGATTGCAGGGTTCAGGTAAAACAACAACAACTGCAAAACTGGCTCGTTTTTTGAAAAAGAAATATCGGAAAAATCCAATATTAATTGCCGGTGATTTACAACGACCAGGTGCTGTTGACCAATTAAAGGTGATGGCCAAAAAAGCAGAAGTTGATTACTATTGTGAATATATCAAAGATGTATTGCAAGTTGTAAAAAATGGGCTAAAAAAAGCAAAAGATAATCAAAATGATGTGATTATTATTGATACTGCGGGTCGGTTACATATAGATGTAGAATTAATGGATGAGTTGAAAAAAGTAATTTCATTATCAACTCCTGATGAAATTTTATATGTTGCAGATGGAATGACAGGTCAAGATGCTGTTAATTCATCAAAAGCATTTAATGATGAAATTGATATTTCTGGTATTGTGTTGACCAAAATGGATGGTGATTCTCGTGGTGGTGCCGCATTATCAATTCGAAAAGTAACAGGTAAATCAATTAAATTTATTGGTACCGGTGAAGGATTAGATGGATTAGAAATTTTTCATCCTAATCGGCTTGCAAATCGAATACTTGGAATGGGTGATGTAATATCTTTAGTTGAAAAAGCCCAAGAAGTGATTGATACTGAAGAAGCTGAAAAACTTGCCAAACGAATGGTAAGTAAAGAATTTAATTTTGAAGATTTTCAACAACAGATGAAACAGATTCAAAAGATGGGATCTATTTCTGATATTATGAAAATGGTACCAGGTATGAATAAAATGCCTGTCGGTGATGTGAACGAAAAACAACTAATTTGGGTTGATGCGATGATTAGTTCAATGACTGTAAAAGAGAGACAGAACCCTAATATTATTAATGGTTCAAGACGAAAAAGAATTGCAAAAGGAAGTGGAAGAAGCCTCTTCGAAATAAATCAATTACTGAAACAATTCTTCCAAATGAAGAAAATGATGGCTGGATTCAGTAAAAAAGGATTCAAGAGGATGCCGTTTAACTTATAAGTGAATAAGGAGAACAGTTGGCTGTTCGTATTAGAATGAAAAGGCTCGGTCGCCGTAAAAGACCATTTTATCGATTGGTTGCAATCGATTCAAAAACAAGAAGAGAAGGTGTTGAAATTGAAAGATTAGGATGGTTTGATCCTTTAAATAAGGATAACCATTTTAACTTGAATGAAGACCGTATTAAACATTGGTTAGGAATTGGTGCAAGTGCATCTCATGCTGCCAAAGGATTATTCAAAAAAGCAGGTTTGTCATATAAGTGGCATTTAGAAAAAAATGGTGCATCAGAAGAAGAAGTTGCACAGTTATTGGATAAATGGCATTCAAATAAATCTTTAAAAGCTGAGAATACAAAAGAAGTTCCAGTGGTTGAAGAAGCACCTGTAGAAAATCTTGAATCAGATGAAGAAATTGTTGAAGTTTCTGCTGAAAGCGAAACTGAAAATAACACTGTGGAAGAAACACCACCATCAACTAAAGAAGAAAAGGTTAAAGAAGTAAGTACTGATAAACCTTCAGAAGATGAAAAACCTGAAGAATCTAAAGTAACTGAAAAGAAAGCTCCAAAAAAGGCTGAGAAGAAAGTTGCTAAAGAAGAAAAGGTTAATGAAGTAAGTACTGATAAACCCTCAGAAGATGAAAAACCTGAAGAATCTAAAGTAACTGAAAAGAAAGCTCCAAAAAAGGCTGGGAAGAAAGTTGCTAAAGAAGAAAATCCTGTTGATGAAAAATCTGAAAAAAAACTTGAAGCTGAAAAAAAACCGGCTAAGAAAGAAAGTGAATAATCAGGTTAGGAGTTAAGTTTGAAAGAGTTACTTGAAGATATAATAAAAGCAATTGTAGATGATGTTGATGCGGTCAAGGTAAATATTTTAGATACTGAAAGCACAACCATTTATGAATTGCATGTAGCCAAAGATGATGTAGGAAAGGTAATTGGTAAAAAAGGGCGAAATATTACAGCTCTGAGAATTATTCTTTCTGCGGGTACATCTAAAGCAGGAGATAAAAGAGCGCTTCTGGAAGTTGTCGACTAAAAGACAGCTTAAATTTATCAAATCAGGTCACATAAAAAATCCATATAAGGATAATGGTGATATGGTTTGTAAGCTTTTGAATCAGGAAAATGATTTATTAATCCCTGATAAAGAAGTTTGGGTGAAATTAGCAGATGATGAGTTTTTACCTGCAGTCATTGAGAAAATTGAGAAGTTTAATAGTCGGCATTTAGTGAGATTTAAAAATGTAAAATCAGCTGATGATGCTATTTTATTTCAACATGGTGATATTTTAATCGAAAAAGAAAATGATGAGAATATCTTAGATGATGCAGACCCTATAAATTATATGGGATTTGAAGTTTTAAATGAATCAAATCAAATAATTGGTTTTGTGAAAGATACATTTGAAATTCCAGGAAACCCATTATTGTTAATTGAAATGGATAAAAAAGAAGTGATGGTACCCATTGCTGAAGAATTTATCCAGCTTTTTGATATAGAGAATCGGAAAATAATTGTTTGTCAATTAGATGAATTATTAGGATTATAAATGGAAATTCATTTTATATCTCCATTTGATAAAATTGCACAAGTTACCTTAAATGAAAGTATTTTAGGGCGTGCAAATCGAAATGGGATTGTGAATTATCATTTTTATAATTTATATGATTTTGCAGATCCTCCTCATCACAGTATTGATGATTCACCATTTGGTGGTGGTGTGGGGATGATTCTTAAACCTGAGCCAATTTTTAGAATTATTGATAAAATAATTGATGAAAATTCAAATCGAAATAAATATAGAGTTTTATTTCCAACACCTGATGGTGAGGTTTTTAATCAACAAATTGCAAAAGAATTATCATTAGAAGAAAATCTAATATTTATTTCTGGACATTATAAAGGATTGGATCAACGCGTTAGAGATGAATTTGTGACAGATGAAATTTCTATTGGAGATTATGTGTTAACTGGGGGTGATTTACCATCGCTTGTTATTATTGATTCAATTGTTAGGTTAATTCCAGGTGTAATCGGTAAGATTGAGTCTGCCGAAACCGATTCTTTTACAAATCCATTATTGGATTACCCTCATTATACAAGACCTGAAAACTTTAGGGGGTTAAAAGTACCCGAAGTGTTGCTTTCAGGGCATCACGGTAAAATAGAAAATTGGCGACAAGAAAAAAGATTTGAGAAAACGAAAACGCGCAGACCAGATTTGTTAGCGAAAATTAAAAATTAATATGAATGGAGACAACCATGGATAAAGTAGCCATAGCGACAAAAGATTTAATGAAATCAGATTTACCTGAATTTAGAACGGGTGATTCTGTAGCTGTTGGTGTAAAAGTTATAGAAGGAAATAGATCTAGGGTTCAGGTCTTTGAAGGAGTTGTAATTTCAATTTCTGCAGGACATGGATTGGATAAATCCTTTACGGTTAGAAAAATTTCTAACGGTGTAGGAGTTGAAAGAATATTTCCTTATCACTCACCTAATTTAGATTATATTAAAGTCGTAAAACTTGGGAAAGTGAGAAGAGCTAAAATATATTACCTTCGGGAATTAAAAGGTAAGGCCGCTCGAATTAAAGAGAGAGCTCGGAAATAAAAATCGAAAATTAAAAAGCTCCAATTGGAGCTTTTTTTTTAGAATTTAAATTTTCTTCTTGGTAAGCGTTTATTTCTAATTCTATTTTACATTTACAATATTAACCAACAATTAATTATATGGACTATAAAAAATTATATTTAAAATTAATAGATAGAGTCAAACAATTAAATAAAATTGGTTTAGCATTATCTACAGAAAAAAATACCGATAAATTATTTGAAATGATATTGGATGAATCAACCAAAATTTCAAATGCCGCAGGTAGTACCCTATATCAATCTAATAATAATAAATTATTTTTTAGTATCATTAAAAATGAACCATTAAATATCTGGCAGGGTGGAATATCTGGGAATGAAATCAACTTTCCGCCTATAAAATTGATTTTAGAAAATGGAGATAAAAATTTATTAAATGTTTGCGCTTACTCTGCAATTACAGGCGATGCTGTAAATATAAAAGATGCTTATAAAATAAAACAGTTTGACTTCTCAGGTATGAAAAAATTTGATAAAGCAACAGGGTTTAAATCTCAATCAAGTTTAACGGTTCCAATGAAAGACCATGAAGGGGAGACAATTGGTGTAATACAATTATTTAATGCACGGGATGAAAATGGTAAGGTGATTTCATTTTCAGAAGAAATTATTGAAGAGATCGAATCACTTGCATCTCAGGGAGCGATTTCATTAAGTAATAAAAAATTAGTTGATGATCTTCAAGAAATATTTGAGTCATTTATTAAATTAATTGCACTTGCAATCGATAGAAAATCTGAATATACAGGTGGACATTGTCAACGCGTACCGGAATTAACAATGATGCTTGCAGAGGCATTAGAAAAACAGACAACAGGTAAGTTTAAAGATTTTAAAATGACAGATGATGAAAAGTATGAACTTAAAATTGCAGCATGGCTACATGATTGTGGTAAAGTGGCTACTCCTGTACATGTTGTTGATAAATCCACGAAATTAGAAACTATTTTCGATCGGATAGAATTAATTAAAACTCGTTTTCAATCTGTTAAAGACCAACGAAAAATTGAATTTTTATCGGATAAAATTTTACTATTAGAAAATGGAAATATATCTGAATTAAATAAATTAACAAAATCATACAATTCAGATATTAGCAAATTAAATTCGGACTTAGACTTAATTGTGAAGTTTAATTTAGGTGCTGAGTTTATGCCCATTGAAATTCAAAATAAGATTAAAGAAATTGGAAAAAAAACATGGGTTGAAAATGGGATTAAAAAATCATTATTAACCCAAAATGAAATTGAAAACTTAACAATTTCTAAAGGGACTTTAAATCCTATCGAAAGAGAAGAGATTAATAATCATATCGTAGTTACTCTTGAAATGCTAAATAATTTACCATACCCAAAACATTTAAAAAAGGTACCTGAATTTGCTGGCGGTCATCATGAGAAAATTGATGGCACAGGATATCCAATGGGTTTAACGGGCAATGAAATGAGTATTCAGGCAAAAGTAATGGCTGTAGCTGACATATATGAAGCTTTAACTGCAAAAGATAGACCTTATAAAAAGGGCAAAAAACTTTCTGAATCCATGCGTATTCTAGGGTTTATGAGAAATGATTATCATATTGATAAAGATATTTTTGAAATTTTTGTTAAAGAAAAAGTGTACAAGCAATATGCTGATTTATATGTTGCAGAAGAACAACATGATTCTGTGAATGAATTAGAATTAATAAACTAATGTCAAAATTAGATTTATCTATTTTGAATGAAAAAGAAATTGTAGATGAAATTTTTAAAATTCAAAATTGGATAGAGATTGAAAAATCAAATGGAAAAAATGTGGATGAAATACTTGATAATTCAATTATCATAGATGAGTTTGAGAAATATTTTTCAGACGAAGAATTTAGCATTTTTATTCTAACGGTCTTGAATAATTTTAAATCAAAAGAAATAATTGACATGCTAATAAATGTGATAAAAAACTCAAAAAATAATTAATTTGATTTAAATGGATAATAAAAAATTAAGAAATTTACCTTCTGTTAATGATATTTTGGATTCTATAAATGCAATTCAATATAATTTACCATACCGATTAATTCTAAAAACAATTAGAAAGTCAATTTCTGAATTTAGAAATGAGATAATGAATGGAAATGATTTAACAGTTACAGATTTAATTCCAAAAATAAAAAATGAATTAGAAAAACTAAATTCGTCCTCTTTACAAACTGTAATTAATGGAACAGGAATTATTTTACATACAGGTTTAGGTCGAGCACCTATTTCAGAGGAAATTTTAAATAATTCATTCGATAAATTATCTGGGTATATTAATATTGAATTAGATCTAAATAATGGGAATAGAGGTGAAAGAGCAAATCATGTAAATTTCCTTTTAGATGGATTAACGGGAAGTAAGGAGTCTATAGTTGTAAATAATAATGCCTCCGCTGTTTTATTAGCGTTAAATACATTTGGTGAGAAAAAAGAAGTAATTGTGAGTAGAGGTGAGCAAGTTGAAATTGGTGGTTCTTTTCGAATTCCAGATGTAATTAAAAAAGCAGGCTGTCATTTAGTTGAAGTTGGTACAACAAATAGAACTCATTTAAAAGATTATCAAAATGCAATAACGAAACAAACAGGATTACTTCTTGTCGCACATACGAGTAATTATATTGTAAAAGGATTTACTAAATCAGTAGAAATTGAAGAGCTTGTTTTATTAGCTAAAAAGAGAAAAATTCCACTTATTATTGATCTTGGAAGTGGTGCGTTGGCAGATTTACAAAAACTTGAATTACCATTTGAACCTGTTGTTCAATTTTATATAAAAGCTGGGGTTGATGCCGTTACATTTAGTGGTGATAAACTTCTTGGTGGACCACAATGTGGAATTATCTGTGGGAAACAGGGTGTTATTAAGAAAATTCGGAATAATGCATTATATAGGGCGTTACGGTGTGATAAAATAATTTATACAATTTTAGAAGAAACACTTAGAACCTATTATAATTCAACAATAATTAAACCACAAAATTTAACATGGACACTCTTTCAACGAAAAATGATTGAATTAGAGGAAATTGGTAATTTCATTATCTCAAACCTTTCATCTAAAATTTTAAAGAATTCGGGATTAAAATTAATTAATTCAAAAGTAGAGGCAGGAAGCGGGTCATTACCCACTCAGAATATTGAAAGTCGAGCCTTAAGTTTTAAATCTAAATTATTAAAACCCAAACAATTACATCGAAAATTTTTATCACAAAAACCAGCTATTTTAGGATATATCCATAATAACCAATTTAATATTGATTTAAAAGCAATACTCAAAAATCAACAAGACCACCTATTAAAATCAATATTGGAAATATTTAGTTGAATCAAGTTGTTATCGGAATGGCTGGCCATATAGACCATGGCAAAACATCACTTGTAAAAGCATTAACTGGAACAAATACTGATAATTTAGAAGAAGAGCTTCGCCGGGGAATGACCATTGATTTAGGATTTGCTTTTTTAAATGATGAGATTACGCTTATAGATGTTCCGGGTCATGAAAAGTTTGTAAAAAATATGATGGCGGGTGCAAGTGGCATTGATGGTGCAATATTAGTTATTGCTGCTGATGATGGAATTATGCCACAGACTAAAGAGCATTTTGAAATTTTAAATTTATTAGGAATACAAAATGTAATTGTTGCTCTTAATAAAATTGATTTAGCCGATTCAGAATGGATTGAATTAGTCGAAATGGAAATTCAAGATTTACTTTTGGAAGCAGGAATTGATAACTCTTCAATAATTCATGTATCAGCAATACAAAATAAAGGTATTGATAAATTAAAAACAGCTATTATTGAGTTATCACAAATTATTCCTTCTAAAAGTGATAATGGTATTTTTAGGCTTCCCGTTGATCGTGTTTTTACAATTCAAGGATTTGGTACCGTTGTTACTGGAACCGTGCAATCAGGAAGTATAAAAGTTGGTCAAGAAGTTGAAATCATTCCTGGGAATATAAAAGTAAAAGTCCGTGGAATTCAAAGCCATGAAACAAAAACGAATCAGGTGAATCTCGGTGATAGAGCCGCAATTAATTTTCAAGGCCTAGATAAAAATTCGGTAAAACGAGGGTTTCAATGTACATCAATTGGATATTTATTATCGACCAAAGAAATTGGTGCAAATATCACAAATTTAAAAAATTCTAAAATTGAAATTAAACAAAATCAACGCGTACGAATTCATTTAGGTACTCAAGAAGTAATGGCAAGAATTTCAATTTTAAATAAAAAGTTAATCCATTCGGGTGAAAGTGCAAGCGTGATAATAAAATTGGAAGAACCTTTAGTTGCGACGATGAATGATAAGTTTATTATACGGCGATTCTCACCTGTTGTTACCATCGGTGGTGGGCAAGTAATTGATGCACATTTATGTGGGAAATGGAGCGAAAAAAAGGAATATATAAAATCAATTTCTAAGTTTACAGATGATGAACGAATTATTAATATTATTCAATATCAAGGGGTGAATCCAATTGATAAAAAAAATATTAATATTAAGTTTGGAATAAATGGGGATTTATTAAAAAAGAAAATTGCTCAATTTTCAGAAGCGAAATATATAAATAATAAAAATGAAACTTGGTTAGTCACTGAAAATCAATTAGGTGAGGTTGAACATAGAATAATAAATATATTAGAATTATTTCAGAAAAAAAATAGATTAAAACCAGGTGCTTTGTCTGAAGAAATATATCAACAAATTGGTGGAAATAAAAAATTTATTGAAAATCGATTAATATCTCTGGAGGGTAAGAAAGCGATTAAACGCAATGGTGAATTTTGGAGTACTATAAATTTTGAAGTTCAGTTTTCAAATGAAGAAAATAAATTATACAATATAATTATAACCCAGTTAAACAAAGAAGGATTTCAATCTTCTAATTTAAATGATTTTTCTAAAACAACAGGTGTCATTGAATCGGAATTAATTCCGTTAATTAAAATTGGGGAAATGAAAAATGAAATTATTCGTTTGACTGAAACATTAATGTTTACACAGAATAATTTTGATTTATTGAAAGAGAAAACGATTTCATTTTTATTAAAAAATAAATCAATTTCCATTTCTGAATTTAAAGATATAGCAGAAACATCTCGAAAATATGCTGTGCCTTTGCTTGAATATTTTGATCGTAAAAAAATCACCTATCGTGATGGTAATGAAAGAAAATTATTAAGTTAATGAGTAAAACTGCACCAACACCTGTTATGAAACAATTTTGGGAGGCAAAAAAAAATCATCCCGATTCAATCTTATTATTTCGAATGGGAGACTTTTATGAAACTTTTGAAAATGATGCAATAAAAGCATCAAAAATATTAGGAATTACTCTTACAAAAAGAGCAAATGGTGCGGCGTCATCTATACCTTTGGCGGGTTTCCCATACCATTCTTTAGAACAACATTTACACAAATTTTTAAAAGCGGGATTACGAGTTGCAATTTGTGAACAAGTTGAAGACCCAAAAAAAGCAAAAGGAATTGTTAAGCGAGAAGTGGTTGAAGTTGTAACACCAGGAATTGCAATTACAGACCAATTTTTAAATCAAAAAGAAAATAATTATTTAATGTGCCTTTTTGGTGCCGATGGAAAATTTGGATTTAGTATATTAGATCATTCTACAGGTGAATTTAAAACAGGAGAAAGGAATCTTTCAAAATTAAGAACTTTAATTCAACAATTTTCACCGAGCGAAATAATTGTACCTGAGTTCCAATTGAATGATTTTAAATCTCGAATAGGGAATGATTATTTATTTACAGTTTATAATGAGTGGATGTTTGATGAACGGTCATGTTATAATCGATTAACTGAGCATTTTAAATCTAAAAATTTAAAAGGCTTTGGATTAGAAAAATTAAATTTAGCAATTTCTTCAAGTGGGGTTATATTAGATTATTTAAAGAAAAATTGTAGAGCAAATATAAATCATATATCTTCAATTTCTATTATTAAGGAAAAAGGATTTATGAATTTAGATGGATTTACAATTCGTAATTTAGAAATCTTTAATTCTTTAAATTCACAAAATGATGATAACTCACTAGTTAAATGTTTGGATTATTCATTAACAGCAATTGGTGGTAGATTATTGAAATCTTGGGTTAGAAGCCCATTGACAAATAAAAAACAAATTGAATTTAGGCATAATTTAATTGAAGATTTATTTCAAAATAAAAATATTGTAAAAGATATAAAATTTAATTTAAAAAAGTTATCAGATACCGAACGCATTATTACTCGCTTAACGGTGAATAGAGCAAGCCCGCGAGAAGTACAGCAATTGGGATTAAGTTTAATTATTGGTGATACAATTCAAACTGAAGTAAAAAAAATAAATTCCAAAAATTTCAAAAAATTATTTATGGATTTTCATAATGTGGGTGAAATATCTCAAGTCATAATTAATGGACTACAAGAAGAGCTTCCAGTAAAATTATCACAAGGAAATGTGATTAAAACGGGTGTGTGTTCAAAGCTAGATGAACTTAGAGAAATAAAAAATGATGCGACAAAATGGTTAGCATCATACCAAGTTAGGGAGAGAGAATCATCGCAAATAAATAATCTTAAAATTAAATATAACCGGGTGTTTGGTTATTTTATTGAAGTGACAAAATCAAATATTGATCAAGTTCCCGAACATTATATTCGTAAACAAACTTTGACAAATGCAGAGCGATACTTTACTCCTGAATTAAAAGAATTTGAAGATAAAATATTAAATGCAAATGATAAAATATTAGAATTAGAGACTGAACTATTTTATGAATTAAGAACATCTATTCTTGAATTTTCAAAGCTTATTCAGGATAATGCACGAATTTTGGCATTTTTAGATGTAATCTGTGGGTTTTACGAATTGGCAGATAAGTATAACTATTGTAAACCTGAAATTGAAATTTCAAATTTACTTGAAATTAAAAATGGGCGTCACCCCGTGATTGAACAGATATTACCAATAGATGAACAATTTATTCCCAATGATATATTTTTAGAACCAACTACAAAGCAAATTGCAATTATAACAGGTCCAAATATGGCAGGGAAAAGTACATATTTAAGGCAAATTGCTTTAATTGTTTTAATTGCACAAATTGGAAGTTTTGTCCCAGCGGATTCTGCTAAAATTGGAATTGTAGATCAAATATTTACACGAGTTGGAGCGAGTGATAATTTAACCGCTGGTGAATCCACATTCTTGGTTGAAATGAATGAAACGGCAAATATTTTAAATAATGCAACAAAAGATAGTCTCATAATATTAGATGAAATTGGTCGTGGTACATCAACTTATGATGGATTATCAATTGCGTGGGCTGTTACTGAATATATTCATAATAAACCTGAAATTGCTTCAAAAACATTATTTGCAACCCATTATCATGAATTAGTTAA
This sequence comes from Fidelibacterota bacterium, assembly GCA_014381925.1. GTDB lineage: Bacteria > Fidelibacterota > Marinisomatia > SCGC-AAA003-L08. The sequence continues at coordinate 19,143 of JACNKR010000058.1, forward strand.
TTTAGCTGAAGAATTACCAAATGCATTTAATTTAAATGTTTTAGTTAAAGAATATGAAAATCAAATTGTATTTATGAGAAAAATAATTGAGGGTGGTGCAGATAAAAGTTACGGAATTCATGTTGCTGAACTTGCAGGTATTCCACAACCTGTTATTCAAAGATCTCGAGAAATCCTGTTTGAACTAAATGAAAATCCAAATGAAAATGTAAAAGCAAGTATAGAAGTGAAAAAAGAATTTCAAATGGATTTATTTTCTAAGAAACAAAGTGAGTTTTTAAATGATTTAAAAGAAATTGATATAAATAAAATAACACCAATAGAAGCAATGACAAAACTTGACGAATTGAAAAAGAAACATGAGGTTTAAAGATTAAAAATATATTTAAATATTGGATTATATTTTTTATTTCCGTTGGTTTTTCGTCAATTAAATTAACAGGAAATTCATCAATATATTCTAATTTACCATTATCTGCTCAGTCTCTTGCTCGTGCAGGATCAATAAATTTTCCAGCTCACTCATCATTATCCATATTTTCAAACCCAGTTGTAAAAAATACAACCCAACAATTAATAGGATTTAATTTTAATTCCTATTTTTCAAATAAATATTCCTCTTCATTATATATTTTTCCTCAAAAATATATAAACAATTGGAATTATAATATTGGAGTTATATATATATCAATTCCTGATATTCCGAATACTCAATATTTATTTGAAAATGATGTACCCAATTATGATAATGTTTCATACTATAATCATAGTAATTTTGGATTATTATTTAATTTCTCAACGAAAATTTATGATTACTATAATTTTGGAATTAATTTTATTCCACATTTTTCCAATTTATCAACTGAAAAATCATATGGATTAATTTATAATATAGGTGTATTTTATCCTGGATTTGAAAATGTAGAATATGGGATAATAATTAATTCTGCACCAGGATCATTTACTTTTTGGGAAAATAATTCTATTGAATTATTTCCATTTGAATTGATATTTCCTTTAAGTTACAAAATGGGGGAATTGAAATTAAATTCAAATTTAAATTATTTTCCAAGTCAAAAGGATAAAGTTAATTATTCATTTGGGGTTGATTTTAATTTAGTTGATAATATCAAATTTATATTGGGACATAGTAAGAAGATAAAATACAGTGCTGGGATTATATTTAATTTTCAAGGAATTACAATTGAATATGGTGCCGGGTATCAAAAACTAGAAACATTTAATATGTTTCATCATGGAGTTGATTTAGTTTTTAATTTAAATATGGCAAATAAATGGCAAAAATTATTAAAACCTTAGGATGTGTATATGCCTTATAGTATGACTGGATTTGGTAATGCTGAATATTCCAATGATGGAATTACAATTCGTGTAAGCATTAAATCATTAAATAGTCGATTTTTAGATATTCATTTAAAATTACCTCGTATATTATATGAATTTGAATCTATTATAAATACATTAGTAAAAGAATATTTAGAAAGAGGTCGGGTTTCTATTTCAATGGAAATTGAATCAGAGACCGATTTATTAGATGAAATTAATTTAGATATTCCTCGATTAAAACAATATATGGGATTAATTGATGAAATTTCATCAGAAATTCAAAATATAAATAAACCAAATATTGAATATTTTTTAAATAATCAAGAAATTGTTAAAAAAGAAACAAAATTAAACAAAGAACAGATTGAAATTTGTCTTAAAAAAAGTTTAATATTAGGATTACAGGAAACGCAGAAATTACGGAAAATAGAGGGTCAAAAGTTAAGTGATGATTTGGCTCTACGAATTGATATCTCACACCAAATTGTAGAAGAGATTAAATCAATTACTGATTCAACTTGGAATACACAAATTGAAAAGTATAAAAAAAGAATCAGTAATTTAATAAATGATGTAAAAATTGATGAACAGAGATTAGCTCAAGAGATTGCAATAATTGCAGAAAAAAGAGATATCACTGAAGAAATTATAAGATTTAAAGCTCATTCAGAGTTATTTAAAGATTTTCTTATTGAATCTAATAACCAGATTGGAAAGAAAATGAATTTCCTTTTACAGGAAATAGGTAGAGAAGTTAATACGATTGGTTCAAAAACTGATATTACAAAAGTGAGCCATTTAGTTGTTAATTTAAAAAATGAAATTGAAAAAATAAGAGAGCAGGTACAGAATATATTATGAGTGAAGGTAAACTTATTGTATTATCAGCCCCATCAGGGACTGGTAAAACTTCTGTTTGTAAGGAATTATTAAAAAGAAATCCAAATTGGACATTCTCAATATCGGTAACAACCCGTGAGCCTAGAGAAGGTGAAGTTGATGGTATCGATTATATTTTCATGGAAGATGAAAAATTTAAACATATGGCTCATTTTGGTGATTTTATTGAATGGGAATGGGTACACGGTAATAAATATGGTACATTGATGTCAACATTAGATGATTCATTAGATGAAGGAAAAATAATGTTACTTGATATTGATGTTAAAGGTGGAAAATCAATTACTGAGGAATTCCCAGATGAAGTCATATCAATTTTTATTGAACCTCCAGGAGATAATATTACTGAAAAGAAAGAAGTATTAGAGGAACGATTAAAACTGAGAGCTAATACTCCAATCACACTTATTAAAAAAAGATTAAAAAGATTAGATCTTGAGTTGGAATATAAAGATAATTTCCAACATCATTTTATTAACTATGATTTAGAAGAAACAACAAACGATATTGAAAACATAATAAAGGAAAATTTAAACAAATGATTGTAACATTACCATTTAGTGAATTAAATAAAATTAATGATGATATTTATAAAAGTGTCGTTATTATTGGGAAAAGATCAAAACAAGTTATTGAAGAGAGACAAATCAATAAAATTCATGTCATTGATGAGGAAGAAGACTTTGAGAGCCTAGATAGTGTTCGCGAGATTGAAATTGAAGAATATATTGAAAAAGACAAAGTTATTGTTTCTTCTTTAAAAGAATATTTAGAAGGTGATCTTGAATGGAAACTAGAACAAACCCAAGATAACTAATGAAAAATGAATGGGAGATTGCGTAATCAATGGCTTTTACAGCAAAAAGAATTATACGGTAATTTTCTATATTTAGAAAAAAAAGAAAATATTTCGGTTGATAGAAAAACCAATTTAGATGATTTTAAGAATCAAATTAATAATTGTCAAAATTGCAAATTAAGTTTAAATCGTAAAAATATTGTATTCGGCATCGGTAACCCTGATGCCGATTTAGTTTTCATTGGTATGGCTCCAAACGAAAATGAAGAATTAATAGGTGAACCTATTGTAGGAGCTGTGGGTGAGTTATTTGATAATATATTAAAAGCAATTAATTTGGATAGAAAAAATATTTATATATTAAATATTTTAAAGTGTAAACCTCCTAATAATATAAATATTCAGCAAGATGAAATTGATCAGTGTATTCCTCATTTAGATACACAATTAAATTTAATTAATCCTAAATTAATAATTGTTCTCGGTGAAATTGCAGGGCAAAAATTACTTCACATTGATTTACCCCTTAATGAAATGAGAAAAAATACATATCAATATAATGGAATTGAATTAATGGTAACCTATCATCCTGATGCTTTAATAAAAAATTCAAATTTAAAAAGACCTGCATGGGAAGATTTTAAAAACATGAGAAATAAATATTTAAAAGAGGATAAATTTTGACAGACCAAAGTTCAGAAGTACGCTTACCTCCTCAGTCAGTTGAAGCTGAAAAGGCATTATTAGGTTGTGTTTTAATAGAAAGCTCTGCACTTCCTAAAGTCATAGACAAAGTTCAAGTAGATAGTTTTTATAAACCTGCACATTCAAAAATTTATCAAGCAATGTTAGATTTATTTGAAAAAAATGAATCTATAGACACAATTACAGTTGTTGACAAATTACAAAAAAATGGTGAATTAGAAAATGTAGGTGGGGCATATTATATTTCAGGATTATCTACGGAGACGGCCTCATCTGAAAATGTTGAATATTATGGGAAAATTGTAGCTGATAAATCAACATTAAGAAATATTATTGCGACTTCAATCGATTTATCATCTCTTGCTTATGATGAAAAAAGTGAGGTGACTGCAATTTTAGATGAAGCAGAAAAAAAGTTATTTGCATTATCTCAAAATTTTTCTCGAGGTGGTTTTACACCTATTAGTAAGAAATTACACGATGTTTTAGATAAATGGGGAAATCATAAAAAAGGTGAGTTTATTGGTGTTCCAACGGGATATACTGATTTAGATAAAAAACTTTCGGGTTTTCAAAAATCAGATTTAATTATTCTTGCAGGGCGACCATCAATGGGTAAAACAGCCCTTGCTTTAAGCATGGCAAGAAACGCAGCAGTTGAACATAATTTAAAAGTAGGAGTTTTTAGTCTTGAAATGTCGGTGACTCAATTGACTGAACGATTAATTACTGCTGAAGCTAAAGTAGATAGTCATCTGGTTAGAGATGGAAGATTACCTAGCAAAGACTGGAAAAAACTATCTAAAGCAGCTGGAAAATTAAATAAGGCACAAATATTTATTGATGATTCTGCAGATTTAAATATTATGGAATTGAGAGCAAAAGCAAGAAGATTAAAAGCTGAATTTGACATTGATGCTTTATTTATAGACTATTTACAATTATTAAATGTACCGGGTAGGACAGAAAGTCGTCAACAAGAAATTTCATTTATTTCACGATCTTTAAAAGCACTCGCAAAAGATTTAGATATCCCTGTTATTGCGTTATCTCAGCTTTCACGAGCATTAGAAGCAAGACAGGATAAACGACCAATGATGTCTGATTTGAGAGAAAGTGGAGCAATTGAACAAGATGCCGATGTTGTATTATTTGTATACCGCCCAATCGTGTATTCAAAAAAAGAAGAAGATGAAGGATTAGGTGAAATTATTATTTCTAAACATAGAAATGGACCAACTGGTATAATTAAGGTTTCTTTCGTTGATAAATATGCACGGTTTGAGAATATGGAATTTCATGAAGATCAATATAGTAATGATCCTTTTTATGGATAATCATTGTTAGATTCATTAAAAAATATATTTCCATTAAATGGTGGAAAACCAAATCCGTTCAATGAGATAATTAATACATTAAATCGCCAAGAAAAATTAAAAGATGAATCAGAAGCTTTTTTATGGAAAGCATATCAGTTTGGTGAATCGGCTCATATCGGTCAAAAAAGAAGATCTGGAGAACCATATTTTAATCATTGTTCAGCTGTTGGTAATATTTTAGCAAGTTGGGGATTGGATGAAAATACAATAATCGCTGGGTTATTACATGATACGGTTGAAGATACAGATATTTCTCTTGAAAATATTTCTGAAGAATTTAATCAAGAAATTGCAGATTTAATAGAAGGTGTTACAAAATTATCGGGGATAAAGTTTTATAGTCGTCAGCATAAACAGGCTGAAAATTTCATGAAAATGTTTTTGTCTGTTGCAAAAGATATTCGTGTAATTATTATAAAATTTGCAGACCGTTTGCATAATATGAAAACACTTGAACATTTACCATTAATTAAACAGCGACGAATTGCAAATGAAACAAAAGATGTTTATGCACCATTAGCTCACCGTTTGGGAATGAATAAACTTAAAAGTGATTATGAAGATTTAATATTTAAAACCGTTAAACCAAAGGTATATAAAAAATTATTAAAAAAAGTTAAATCTAGTAAGGCTGACAGAGAAAAATTCTTGAATATTTTTATTCAACCTATTGTTGAAAAATTAGAAAACGACTCAATATCCTATAGAATTTTGAAACGAACTAAACATTATTCATCAATTCAAGGTAAAATTATAGCCAGAGGTAAGCCATTTGAAGAAATAATGGATATAATGGCAATAAGGGTGATTGTTACTAATTTAGAGGACTGCTACACTATTTTAGGATATATACATGGACTTTATACTCCATTACAGGCAAGATTTAAAGATTTTATTTCTACTCCAAAAAAGAATGGATATCGATCTTTGCATACAACTGTTTTTGGGAAAAATGGACGAATTGTAGAAATTCAAATTAGAACCGAAGAAATGGATAAAACTGCAGAAATTGGAATAGCTGCACATTGGGCATATAAAGAGGGACAGGGGAAAAATAAAAAATCAACTAAATCTCTAGATAAACATATTAGTTGGCTTCGTGAGCTTGTTGAAGTTTTGCAAGATGAAGATAGAAATGAAGACCCAAAAGAGTTTTTACAATTATTAAAAATTGATTTATTTGAACAAGAAATATTTATTTTTTCTCCCAAGGGAGATGTGTATCAACTTAAAGAAAATTCAACTCCTGTAGATTTTGCATTTGAAGTTCATACTGAAGTTGGAATGCATTGTATTGGTGCTAAAATAAATGGGAAAATTGTTCCATTAAACACAAAATTGAAAAATGGTGATAGCATTGAAATTATTACTTCTGAAAGTAAAAATCCCAGCTATGCATGGTTAAAATTTGTTCAAACTATAAAAGCAAAAACAAATATAAAAAAATGGGTAAACAAAGAACAAAATAATCAATCCATTTCTTTAGGAAAGGAAATATTAGAGAAAACACTTCGTCGATTAAAAAAGAAAAAATTATTAAAGGAAATTATTAAATCACCTCAACTTTTGGGAGTGAATTCAATTGATCAAGTATATATAGGTGTATCAAATGGTTCATTAATGGTTCGGGATATTATTGAGAAATATACTCCACATGAAGTAGAAACAAAACAAATAGATGATAAACCTTCATTTACTCAACGATTTTTAGAAAAAGCAAGAGGGAATGCAAAAGGTGTAAATGTTGATGGAATTTCAAATACATTAATGAATTTCGGTAAATGTTGTAATCCAATTCCTGGAGAAGAAATAATTGGATATATTACGCGAGGGCGAGGTGTTACAATTCATCGGAATTCATGTAAAAACTTGCCTGTATTAGATGGTGAAGATCGGTTTATTGATGTGGATTGGAATGTTTCAAAAAAACAGCATTTTTTAGTTCCTTTAAAAGTAATTGGTGAAGACCGTAAACATTTTTTAAATAATATTACGGCAGAATTTTCAAATCAAAATATAAATATTAGTAGTATCGATGCAAAATCTGAAGATGGAATGGCAACAATTAATTTGGTAATTGAAGTGAGAGATAGACGGCAACTTGCTCGAATAAGAAATAAAATTCGAAATGTTAAGGGATTAATTTATCTTGAAAGGGTATAATATGAAAACAGCAACATATACACGAAAGGATATCGTGAGAAGAGTTTCTGCTCAATTGGGTTTAGGAGACAAAGAAGTTAAAATTATATTGGATGAAATATTAGATACAATGACAGGTATCTTCTTGGAAAAACACGATGTATTGCGATTAGAACTTAGAAACTTTGGGATATTTGAAGTTAAACCAACAAAGGCAAAACCAAGAGCGAGAAATCCGAAAACAAATGAAGAAGTCTTTGTTCCTGCTCACCGAAAAATTCATTTTAAAGCAGGAAAGATTTTAAAAAAGGAATTGAAGAAGGAATATACTCCAAAAGTATGAATCGTATTTTAGGAGTTGATTATGGTGAAAGACGAATTGGACTTGCATTATCAGATCCATTAAATATTTTTGCAAAACCATTTAGAACAATTGATCGAAAAATTACTCCTGATTTTTATTATGAAATTAAAAAAGTTATTACTGAAAATTCAGTAAATCAATTAGTGGTAGGTATGCCCTTAAATATGAAAGGGTTAGATTCTAAACAAACTATAATTGTACGAGATTTTGTAGAAAGTTTAAAATGTAAAGTCTCTATTCCAATTCATATACTCGATGAACGATTATCATCAAAATCCGCAGAACAAAGTTTAATATTTCAAAATGAATCTCCCTCTCGAAATAAAGCAAATATTGATTCAACGGCAGCTTGTTTAATTTTACAGGAATTTTTAGATTCAAAATAATGTTTTCACCCTCCGTAAATCAAAAATTTATTTTATGTGTATTATCTGGATTCGTTACAGGATTAGCACATCATCCATTATCGCTTGGATTTTTAGCGTGGATTTCATTAATCCCCTTCCTTTATTCAATTCAAAGTTTATTAACTTATAAAAGAATAATTTCGGCGGGGTTCCTGTTTGGATTTAGTTATTCGATTACTCAAATTTTTTGGTTATCAATGAATATTGGTACGACACCATTAATTGCAAAAATAACAATGATTTCTGCGTCATTATATTTAACTATTTTTCATATTTTATTTGGGGTAATTTTTTTTAGGATTAAAAAAGTCTCCCCATGGATTGGAATATGGGTAATTGCTATAATTTGGGTTGCAGTAGAATATTTAAAAAGTTTAGGGTTACTCGGTTTTCCATGGGTTGTTTTAGGAAATACACAATGGGAATATTTATATCCAATTCAATTATCTGAATATACAGGGGTATATGGTATAAGTTTTTGGGTGATTTTAATTAATATTGGTCTTTTTCAGTTATTTAAGTTAAGAGAGAAAAAATATTTATTTATTACAATTTTAATTTTTGCGTTACCTTTTGTATTCGGAAAGTATTTGCTTTCAAACTTACCTCCTTCAACAAACAAAATGAATATTACTTTAATTCAACCAAATCTTCATTTAAGTGATAAATGGGGTAGGGGGCCAATTAAAAATTTAAATCATATCATTGAAACTTCAAAAATATTTTTGACTGATTCAACAGAGCTTTTAATTTGGCCAGAAACAGCAGTGACTACTTTTTTAAGAGTTGATAGTAAAACTGAAGTGTTAATAAGAGATTTCCTTCAAGAAAATTCATTTGATCTGTTAACAGGTTTTCCTGAAATAGTGAAAACGAAAGATGAAAAAAAATATTATAATTCAATTGGGCTATTAAATAATGATGGTGTAATTCAATCATATCAAAAAATTCACCCTGTACCAATGGCGGAACATATTCCATTTTCATCCGTATTCCCTTCACTTAAAAAATTAAATTTAGGACAGGCAAATTGGGATATTGGAGAAAATTATACACTTTTCAATACAAATGATATAACTTATTCTGGAGTCATTTGTTATGAATCAACATATCCATCACTTGTGCGTAAATTTGTTGAAAAAGGTGCTGAATTTATTGCCGTATTGGTCAATGATGGGTGGTATGAAACTCCACCAGAACCTCAACAACATGCAAGCCAATCTATTTTTAGGGCAATAGAGAATAGAAGAGTTGTGGTAAGGTCGGCAAATACAGGAATATCAATGATCATTGATTCATCAGGAGAAATATTAGAAGAAACAACATTAAATGAAAAAGTTGGAATTTCTTCAACAATTCATTTATTTAAAGAATTAACATTTTATTCAAAGTATGGAGATGTGTTTTCTTGGATTATGTTAATTTTTACATTTGGTTTATTAGGAATAAAATTAAAAAGGACAGAAATTGATTAAAAAAATCTTAATCGTTTTAGCAATTTTTTCAACCGTATTATGTGTGGAACAATCAAAATTATCATTGGTAAAGTCATTGGTAATTCCGGGTTGGGGACAATTAGAAGAAGGAAATATTAAATCAGCAAAACAATTCTTTGTACAAGAAAGTGTATTAATTCTATCTTTTTTAGGTACAGTTTGGACAAGTAATCATTATGAAAAATCATATATTGCGTATGCAAATGAATATGCTGGAATTGATTTATCAGATATGTCTTTACAGATGGCCGTTGATGTAGGGAATTACCCATCACTTTCTGAATTTAATGAAAATAAAGAACGGCAACGCCAATTTAATTTAGTATTAGATGAAAATAATCCTAATTTTCAATGGGAATGGGGAAATAATGAAGATAGAAATAAATTTGATAATATGAGAATTACATCGAGTTTGTCATCAAAAGTAGGCAGTTTTATTATTGGTGGAATAATTAGTCATCATATTATTTCTGCAATTCATGTTACATATTTACAAAATAAAAAAATACCTCAACTTGGATTTAATGTTCAACCAAATGGAAATAAATCAGTATCATTATTTTGGACTTTTTAAATCTCTTTGTTGCTCAGAAAACATAAAGTCCTGTAATTTTAAAACTCTGTTAATGGAGACTTTGCCCACGTAGCTCAGCTGGATAGAGCAACGGACTTCTAATCCGTAGGTCAGAGGTTCGAATCCTCTCGTGGGTACTTGAAAAAGCCTTG
>JACNKR010000049.1 GCA_014381925.1 Fidelibacterota bacterium
TCTCTATTGGCTTGATTGCAGAAATGATTGTTGCTAATCAACAAGGTAAAGAAGATCGAGTTAAACAAATCGTTGGCAATTCGTCCGATTAAATAAAAAATGCGTATAGCTATCGTAGGTCCGTTTCCTCCATTCAGAGGGGGAATTTCTGATCTGAATTCTGCCTTGGCCTATCAATTATCAAAAAAGCATGAAGTGCTTGCGTTCAACTTTACAACGCAATATCCAAAGGCACTATTCCCGGGGAAAACTCAATTAAAGATTGGAGATGCTGCTCAAGATTTTGAAAATATTCGCTGCTTAAGTTCAATCAATCCTATATCATGGAAAAAAACTGCGGATAAAATAATCACCGAAAAACCAGATTTAGTGTTATTCCGATATTGGATGCCGTTTTTTGCGCCGGCATTTCATGCTGTAGCAAAGAGAACACGAAAAAATATAGACGCTAAAATTATTGCGATGTGTGATAATATTATTCCACATGAGAATCGAATACTAGATCAACAGCTTACCAAACGTTTTTTTGAACAAATGGATTCATTTATTGTTTTATCCAAGAAAGTTGAGGAAGAATTGTTAACCATTGTACCAAATGCTCATTATGAATATAGTCCTCATCCTATTTACAGTATTTTTGGCGAAGCTCCTGCAAGAGATCTAGCTAGGGAACAATTAAATATTTCTACCAATAAAGTATTACTGTTTTTTGGATTAATCAGGGAATACAAAGGTTTGGATATTTTAATACGAGCTATGGGAAAACTTAATAAAGATATTGATGATTATACGTTAATGATCGTTGGTGAATGCTATGAAGATGAGAAAAAATATATTAATTTGATTGAACAAAATGGAATATCAAAAAATGTACAAACCCATTTTACGTTTGTACCCGACAAAGATGTAGGCTCTTATTTTTCCGCTTCAGACGTGGTTGTTTTACCATATAAAACAGCATCTCAAAGTGGAATCGTCCAGATTGCGTATCATTATGATACACCGGTCATTGTGAGTAATGTGGGTGGATTACCTGAAATTGTCGAGGAAGGAAAGACCGGTTATTGTGTCGAACCAAATCCAGACTCATTTGCAAAAGCAATCTTATCATTCTTTACAGCAGAAGATAAAGGATCGATTAGAACAAATATTTTGGAATATAAAAAACGCTTTTCCTGGGAAGCCATGGTAGAAACAATTGAGGAATTATCAAATGCCAGATGAACCATCAGTAACAGTCATTGTTCTCAATTGGAATGGGAGGGAACTCCTTAAAGATTGCTTGGGTTCTTTAGAAAAGGTAGAATATGAAAATTTTAATGTATTAGTTGTAGATAATGGATCAATGGATGACTCGGTTGAATATGTTAAATTATCTTTTCCCAATTTTGATATATTGGAATTGGATAACAATTTGGGTTTCGCAGCAGGAAATAACCTCGGCTTTGATGTTGCAAAAAACAAAAATGCTGAATTCGTCATCTTTTTAAATAATGATACAATTGTAGATAAAAATTTTATTAAACCATTACTCGCACCATTTGAAGATATTAGTGTGGGTCAAACTGTACCTAAAATTCTTTATGCAGATGATGAAGAAAAAATATGGTATGCGGGAGGCATCGTAAATCTCTGGACAGGGAATATATTTCATCAAGGAATACGTGAATATGATAGTGAAAGATTCAATCAATCGAAAATAACTGATTATGCCACAGGGTGTTGCTTTTGTATGAAAGTGAGTGATTATGAAGGATTGAATGGATTTGATGAATCATTCAGCATGTATGGAGAAGATGTGGATTTATCGTTACGTATTAGGAAAAGTGGAAAAAATATCTTTTTTGTACCCGAATCAAAAATTTACCATAAAGTATCGGCCTCAATTGGCGGTGCATTTTCATTGAAGAAAATGAAACGAAAATTGGGTGGATTGTTCAGGATTTATAATAAGCATGCAACATTGGTACAATGGATGTTAGTAATTTTATTTAGCCCGTACTTGGTATTGACTTACTTTATTAAATATTTTCGACTTCGTTTTTTTACGCGATAAATTCAATTATAACAACTTATGATAGATTTAAAACAATTTCAGAAACCTAAAGAACAGGATTTCTTTTTCACTTGGCATTTTCAAAGGAAAATTTCCGGTTTGGCGGCACTGGTATTAAAGAATACTTTTATTACTCCAAACCAAATTACCATGTTAAGTATCCTAGTTGGGTTGTACAGTTTTTATTATTTATTTCAAGGAGGTGCTAAAAATGATCTAATTGGAATTTTATTATATCAGTTATCATTTTTGCTGGACTGTGTTGATGGTGACTTGGCTCGGTTACGGGGAAAAAATAAAGTTAAGTTAAGTGGAATGTATTTTGACTATTTAAGAGCATTGCTTTTGGAACCATTATTACCCGTCTTTTTAGCAATTGGATTAGCGATGTATGGATATTCAGAATTATTGGTGTTATTATTAGTTGTTGTCTCTTTCTGGCGATGGGCACCGCAATTTGCCAGAGAGCATATTGTTGTTCGTCAATTATCACGCAATCAAAACCTTGTTCAAAATCCACAATTGTTTGAAGATATGCCCAAGGGGATAGGTACGGGAAATAAGACAATTGTAGGATTCATGTCCAAATTAGTAATCATATTTTGGGGATTACCAATTGGACTAATGAATACAATCACTGTATTGGCATTTGTTGGAGTTTATTTCCTTTCGGATGTTCAATATCATGAAATAAAATATATTTATCTTATTTTATTAGCCATTTTTTATTTAGTGCATTTTTTGAAAGCATCAATGAGTGAATACAAATTATTAAACGAATTTTGGAAATGATTAATTATGTTAAATAATAGATTTTGGAAAAAGAGAGCTGAAAATTATAATAAAACCAGCTGGGTAAAAGATGATCATTTATTAGACGCTTATTTATCGCTGATACCAAAAAATAATATTTACAAAAACATATTGGAAGTGGGCATTGGAACAGGTGTTGTTGCAAATAAAGTAGTAGACATGATTGGTCCCATGATTGGGTTGGATAAAAGTAAGGAGATGATGTCAAAAATAGATCATGAGGGTATTAATAAAGTGGTTGGAGATGCACATAATTTGCCCTTTAATGATAATCATTTTGATTTTATTTATATGCGTAATGTTATACATTATCTCGAAAATCCAACAAAAGCATTTGCTGAAATTTTACGATGTTTAAAGAATGGTAGTTTTTTTCTATTTTCACAAGTCATTCCTTTTAGTGATAAAATATCAGAAGAATATGATGAGTTAATTGGTAGAGACATTCATTATCCGAACCATGGTGAAATAAATGAATTGTTTTCCGATTATACCATAATAAAAGAAGTTGAATACGTGTTAGAAGGGCAGAGTATTATGAATTGGCTCGATAATACTTGTGACGATAAACAGAAAAAACAACTTATAATTGATAAACATAAAAATACGTCAAATATGTATAAGAAAATGGTTAATTACAGGGAAGACAATGATGATATCTCTGTTGATATAAAACATTTATTTGTATTGGCTGAAAAAAAATAAAATGAGAGTATTTTTTCAAAATATTAGAAAAAATTATCAACTTTCTATTTCGGTTAGTAACGTAACAGATTTTTGGACAAAACAAGTATGCAGACGTTTTGCAGCCGTCATTGTCATAATAATTTATCCAACGCCGATTACACCTAATATAATAACTGTATTTGGTTTTGTAATTAATATAATTGCTAATTATCAACTTTTATCAGGTGATTTAATTATGGCTGCATTATTATACTTTATTTCCTATGTAATGGATTGTACTGATGGTCAACTTGCCCGTCAACGAAATACAGTAACTAAATTTGGTATGTTTTTTGATCCAGTTCTTGATGGTTTAAAAGATTTGATAACATTTATTTCCTTTATTTCATATTTTTCTGATTCTGATATATTTTATTTGAGTCTGGTTGCAATGTTTAATGTATCAGCATCAATTATATTTGATTGGGTTCGTCATACTATACAAAATCGTCCAAAGGATTTGAAACCTGCGAAATATAATTTGCTAAAAAGACTTGGCATTGTTTTCTGGAGTGTTCCATCAAGGAATTTTATCATAGTTTTTTGTTTATTAATAAATTATCCAGCAGGAGTTATGTATTATATTTGTTTTCCAGGTACCTATTTTACTTTAAGAAAAGGCCTAGAAATAATTTCCTTACTTAAAGAAAAAACTTAAAATGAGTAAGTTATTATCCTATCTGAATTGATGATTTTTATATTTGACTTTATCCTTCATATTTATTTAATCTAAAAAATGTACAAATATCTTATAATAAATATAATTTCTTTTATAATGTTTTTTGTGTACTGGTTTGCACAACTCGTTCCTAAAAAGAAAGGTTTGTGGGTTTTCGGTACTTGGTATGGAGAAAAATATGGAGATAATTCTAAATATCTATATGAGTATATAAACGAAAATAAACCAGAAATAAGACCTGTTTGGTTAACCAGAAACCGAGAGGCTTATGATTTAATTCGAGCTAAAGGGTATGAAGTATATTGGACATACAGTTCTAAAGGATTCCTCTTTTCAATGATGGCAGAAAAAGTATTTGTTTCGGTCGGAATTAAAGATGTTAATAGGTATACGGTAAATAGAAAAGATATTATTATGATGTGGCACGGAAGTACTCCCATTAAAAAAATTGTATTTGATGATACAATTACTCGTAATAAACAAAATTTTCTAGAAAAATTAATCTTCTCGTTATTTCCTTTTCTTGGTACAACTCATTTAAAAGGTTTAGCGATTTCTGGTTCTTTAGAAGCTTCAAGAATTTTTCAAAGTGCATTTAATTCAAATAAAGAACAGATATTATTAACAGGTTTTCCAAGGAATGACTCTCTTTTCGACATGAATCAATCAGCTCCTCTTTTAACTGAATTAAACAATTCAAAATTAACGAATGTTATTTATATGCCAACACATCGCAAAGAAGGGAAGGGTAAAATATCAGAACTCTTTAATTGTGATCTCAATGAATTAAATAATTCATTTAAATCTCTTAATTCTAAACTATTTATAAAACTTCATTATTTTCATTTAAAGAAACACACTTTCAAAAATTTAAGTCATATTTATTTTATAACTGATAAGGATATCGAACAGGATATTTATACAGTATTAAACAAATTTGACATATTAATCACAGACTTTTCAAGCGTTCACTTCGATTTCCTTCTAACAAAGAATCCAATTATTTTTGCTCCATTCGATAAAGAAAAATATTTGAGGAACGACAGAGAATTTTATTATAACTATGATGAAGTAACTCCAGGTCCACAAGCCAAAAATTGGGAAGAAATATTAGTATATATTGAAAAATTTATTCAAAACCCAAAACTATATGAAGAGGAAAGACTCAATGTTATGAATAGATTCAATCAATATATAGACTCCCAAAATTGTCAAAGAGTATTTTCTGCCATTAATAATAAAAATTAAAGTTCATGTCTTCAAAAATTCCAAAACTATCCGGTAAAATCGCCAAGGAAACCACCATTTCATTTATAGGAATGGGTTTTGGAGATGCTGTTCGATATTTATTTACTGCTATTTTAGCGAGATTTGCTGGGGTAGAAATTTTGGGAATTTATTCATTGGCAAATTCCGTAACGCGAATTGGTGAAG
>JACNKR010000072.1 GCA_014381925.1 Fidelibacterota bacterium
GTACCACTTACAATAATAGTAAGGTTATTTTCCAAACCCTACATGCAATTGTAGGGTTTGCTGTTACTAATTAATAAAAAAATCTGTTTTGAATCCTATTCATTAACCTATTAATTTATTTATATGAAACAATCAAATTATATAATATCATGTGCAGGATTTGTGATAATAATTGCAGGGATGAAAATAGCAAGCCCAATTTTAGTACCTTTTTTATTAGCCACATTTATTGCAATTTTAAATTTACCAATTTTATTATTTCTTCAAAAGAAAAAAGTACCAAGAGGAATATCTGTTTTTATAATAATTCTTCTTTTAATATTTTTTGGGGGTACACTTTCAACCTTATTAGGAACATCAATTTCTGGATTCTCTTCACGAATACCATTTTATACTCAACGAATTTCGGAGCAAGCGAATTGGGCAATTACTTTTATTAATAATTTTGGAATTGATATTCCTCAATCAACAATTAATGAATATTTTGACCCAGGAACAGCAATTACTATAATTGGAAATACACTTTCTGGATTAAAAAGTGTACTGACAAATACATTTTTAATTATATTAACAATTCTTTTTTTACTCATGGAAGCAAGTGGAATTCCTGCGAAATTGAAACATGCATTTCCTGATTCAAATGATTTATTTTCAAAAATAAAATCTTTTTTTGATGGGTTTAATCGTTATCTAGTTATTAAAACAGCAACATCATTATTAACAGGAATTTTAATTTATCTTTGGTTATTATTTTTCAATATCGACTTTCCAGTTTTATGGGGTTTATTAGCATTCATGCTAAATTTTGTTCCCAATGTAGGTTCAATTCTTGCGGCTATTCCTGCTATATTATTAGCAATCATTCAGTTTGGATTTTTAAAAGCAATATTTGTATTGTTTGGGTTTTTAACCGTTAACATAATATTGGGTGGAATTTTAGAGCCTCGTTTTTTAGGAAAAGGACTTGGGCTTTCACCTCTCATTGTTTTTTTATCATTGATTTTTTGGGGATGGGTTTTAGGACCAGTAGGTATGTTATTATCAGTGCCATTAACAATGTTAGTAAAAATTGCATTAGAGAATAATCAAAATACAAAGTGGATTTCAATATTAATCGGATCGGAAAAATAATTTAATGATATTAAATAAAGAATTAATAAAAAGATTACCTAAGGCAGAATTACATTGCCATTTAGATGGTAGTTTAAGAGTTGAAACAATAATTGATTTAGCACAAAAAGATAAAATAGAGTTACCTTCATTTAATCTAGAAAATTTAAAAAAACAATTATCGATTGGTGAGAATATTGGTACTCTTGAAGAATATATTTCTCGGTTTGATATTACACTTTCAGTTATGCAAACACCCGAAAGCGTAGAGCGAACCGCCTATGAATTAGCTGAAGATTGTCATAATGAAGGTATCCGTTATTTAGAAGTTAGATATAGTCCAATTCTTCATATTTCAGCTGGAATGACAATGTCTGAATCAGTAGATAATGTAAAGATTGGACTAAAAAAAGCACAATCAGATTTTGGTATTAAATCAGGAATTATTATTTGTGGTATTCGCCATATTTCCCCAGAAGTATCATTAAAACTTGCAGACCTTGCTGTTCAATATAAAAACAAGGGAGTTGTAGGGTTTGACCTTGCAGGTGCAGAAGAAAATTTCCCTGCAAAACATCATAGAGAAGCATTTGAATTAATTTTAAAAAATAATATCAATACAACTTTACATGCAGGTGAAGCTTATGGTCCAGATAGTATTCACCAGGCAATACATAGCTGTGGAGCTCATCGTATTGGACATGGTACGCGGTTAAAAGAAAATAGCGATTTATTGAAATATGTAAACGATCATCGAATTCCGTTAGAAATTTGCTTAAATAGTAATATTCATACAAAAAGTATTTCAAGTTTAAAACAACATCCATTTCCAGAATATTTAAAATCTCATCTACGGGTAACAATTAATACTGACAATCGTCTCATTTCTAATACAACACTCGCTGACGAATATATGACAGCAATTAAAGCGTATGATTTAACGCTTCAAGACATTAGAACAATAATAATTAATGGTTTTAAAAGCTCTTTTATACCCCATCAAAAAAGAAGAATTGTAATTAAAAATATAGTTGATGAGTTAGAAAATGAATTTGGGTTTGAACAACGGGTTATTGTCTAATAATAGCAAGTTTACCTCTTTTTACTTCTCCATTTTCAGATGTAGAAGAAATTAAATATACGCCTGAATTAACTATTTCTCCATATTTATTTGTGCCATCCCATAAAGTTTGAGTTGAAGCTTCACCTAAATAATGAGTTTTAATAGAATTTATAAAATTTCCATTAATATCTACAATCTGAACTGTCCCATTAGGAAAACAGCCTTCAATAATTAAATCATCTCCATTATTTGGTATATATGGATTTGGATGAAAAAGTAAATTGGTTTCTTTTAAATTTTTATAATTTATTGGATAATCAAAACGAGATAATCCTAATTCAGTTGCAAACCATATATATCCATTTTCTTCATCAAAAGACAAATCATTTACCACATTAGATAATAACCCACTATTTTCATAAGTAAAACCTTCAGCCGAAGGCCAATATTGCGTGTTCTCTAAAATTACTTTAACGCCACTATGGCGAGTTGTTATCCATTTATTATCCTGACTATCAACTCGTATGTGATCTCCTCTAAAAAAGGGAATATAGTTGTAAAAATCGATTAAATATATTGGACTCAATGAAAGACTATTTAACTGAGTTGAATATCCTTGTATTCCCGAACTTGTTAACACCCAAATAAAATCTTGTTTATCAATTGCAATACTCCAAACACTTTTGTCCGGAATAATATCGGGATTATTAATTTCTCGCCAATAATAATTAAAGTCACTATTTAAGTCACCAACTAATAAAATCACTTTAATTCCACCCTCTGAATATGGCAAACCTTCCATAGAAGTTATATCATCAAAGGAGACCCAAACCCTTCCCTGTTTGTCAAAGTCTAATTCAGTTGGAAGAAAAGATTGACCATTAGGTGCTTGAATATGAACCCATGAATCGCTACCTCGTGGTCTAATTGCAATAATATTTGAATCTCCCTCTGCATATGGATTTAGTACCCAAATATTTCCTTGAGGATCCTTTTTTATTTGATTTACAATTAAATTTTTTCCATTCCAACTCGAATTAAATATACCATCAAGCCCATCCAATACTTGATTAGTTGTATCAAATACAATTAATTCTTCATTTTCTATATTATATTCAATTAATGCTCCAGCATACCCAGGGCTATTAGGTTGAATCTGTGTATTTCCAAACAATATTTTATTAGAATTTGATTCAATAATACTCCACGATGGAAAAATTGAACCATCCCCACCTGAAGCTAATTTATAATTAAGAATTTTATTGTTAAAATATTGAGAATCAAACTCTAATCCTGACGATTGAGGAATAAAATTGTACCATTCATAATTATCAAATAAACTCAATCCATTTACACCAATCCCAATAATATTATTATTTTCTAAAGTAGTAATTGCTGAAAATTCAGAATCAATTAAAGATGATGGTAATGGTAGAAAGTTGGGATTTTCTAATTCTAAATCATTAAAGATTAAAAAACCATGATTTTTCACAGAGATTATAAGTTTATCACCTATAATATTTAAATCATTAAACTCACTTGTAAACGGGTTAGGAAATTCAAATAAATAATTTTCTAAATCAATACTATAAAAATTATTTTTTGTTAAAATATAATATTTATCCAAAAAAAATAAGACATCTATTATACCATTTATTCCAAAGTTAATTTGGGACTCAATATAATTTTCATCAAATTGAAAAATCGTATTTTGAGAGAATGAATTTAAAATTTCACTTTTTACAAATTCCATTGAAATGCTTTCTGAAATTAATTCCCATGAAGAGCTATTTTTTAAATTTATTGATAAATTTCCTTTTATCAATCCCACATTTGTGGTAATAAATATTGATTCATCTAAAATTTTAATATCATTTATTTCATTTATATCATGCCCAAATTGATTATAATAATCTTGATATTTCCATTCTGAGTCCTGCATAATAAAATGCATTAAGCCAATTATGTTTTCATCCGAATAAATCGCAAATAAATTTAAACTATCAGATTCCATTTTTGAAATTTCATTAACATTATATTCAAATCTATCTATAAATTTTGAATTATTATTACTCCAAATATCAATATTTTTTGTATTATAGTTACTAGATATCCACACATTATCGTATTTATCAACTTCTATATTTGAATATTTTGATTTGGATAATCCATCATTTACAGAAACGTGGTCTGAAATATTTGATTCTAAATTAATATTTAATAATCCACCATCGGTAAGACAAATTAAATTATTATCAATTGATGATTTACATTCGTAAATAGTGTGGAAGGAAGAATATGAATACCAAGAGCCCACTGCTTCTTGTGTCCAAATGAATAAAAAGAAAAATGGAATAACTCGAAGAATCATTTTTCTTTAATTTGATAATAAGTCTGAATTGTTGAAATGGTTGCTTCCATAATTTCCCATCCTTTATTCAGAGCTTTTGTCCCTGCTCTTTCTAATGCTTGTTGTAAAGTGTCTGTTGTTAAAACACCAAATAAAACTGGAATACTTGATTGAGTTGATAAAAGAGAAATTTTATTTGCAGTTTCACCAGCAACAAAATCAAAATGTGGTGTACCGCCTTTTATAACTGCACCTAAGGTAATAATTGCATCAACATTTTTATTATTTATAATCTGTTGAACACACCCTGGAATCTCAAATGCACCTGGCACATAATAACATTGGATATTTGATTTGATACCTCCCAAAAAGTAAAATGCATCAATTGCACCTAATCTTAATTGCTCTGATATTAATGGATTAAATTCAGCAACAATAATTGCAATTTTATAATTCTTTGAATTCAATTTCTTTTTAATAAATGTTGACATTAACTGATCGTCATTAATAAATGACCAAGTTTATCTTTTTTTGTTTTTAAATAAGTTTCATTATGCTCATTCGATTCAATTTCAAGTGAGACTCTATCAACAATTTCTAAATTATAGCCACTTAAACCAATTACTTTTCTTGGATTATTAGTTAATAGTTTAATTTTACCCACCCCACATTCTCTTAATATTTGTGCACCAATTCCATATTCTCTTAAATCTGCTTTAAAACCCAATTTATTATTCGCTTCAACTGTATCCAATCCTTCATCTTGTAATTGATATGCTAATAATTTATTTTTTAAACCAATACCTCTTCCTTCTTGTCTTAAATAAACTACAATTCCAGTCCCTGCATTTTCAATTTTAGATAATGCTCGATGTAATTGGTCTCCACAATCACATCGTTTAGAACCAAAAATATCACCTGTTAAACATTGACTATGAACCCGTACTAATGTTTCATCCTCAGAATTAATATCACCTTTAATTATTGCAACATGATGATCACCATGAATTTTATCTTCAAATAATTTTAAAGTAAATTCCCCGAAATCTGTTGGAAAGGGAATTGTTGAAAGCTCTTCAACTAATTTTTCATTATGTCTTCTGTAATTAATTAGATCTGCTATTGTAATTATTGGAAAATTAAATTTTTCAGCAATTTCATGTAATCTTTTACCCCTTGCCATGCTACCATCATCATCAACAATTTCCACTAAAACGGATACAGGTTTTAATCCACACAAGGTCGCTAAATCAACAGCTGCTTCTGTATGCCCCGCTCGTTGTAAAACTCCGCCTTCTTTCGAAATTAAAGGGAATAAATGTCCTGGTCTTGCCAAATCATTTGAGCGAGAATTTTCATCACATAATACTTTTAATGTTTCCCAACGATCAGATGCTGAAATTCCAGTAGTTGTATTTTTTACAGCATCAACGCTTACCGTAAAAGCGGTTTCGTGTACAGCTGTATTTTGCTGAACCATTGGAGTTAATTCTAATCTATTTGCAATATTTCGTGAAATTGGAACACAAATTAAACCACGGCCTTCAACTGCCATAAAATTTATATCTTTAGAAGTAGCTAATTCTCCAGCTATTACAAAATCACCTTCATTTTCCCTATCTTCATCATCAACAACAATTATCATTTTACCCTTTTTAAATTGTGTCAATGCCTCTTCAATTGTATTAAAGTTAAATTTAGGTTTCACCAAAGCCCCAACTTCTTAATTTTGAATAAATATTAGGATCAAATTCTTCATCAAATTCTTCCATTGTTATTAATCTTTCAATATACTTTCCAATTATATCTGTTTCTACATTAAGCACATCACCTGTCTTTTTTAATCCTAAATTTGTATTTTCTAAAGTATGTGGGATTAATGCAACTTTAATAAAATTATCATTTAAACTTGCAATAGTTAATGAAATACCATCAAATGCTATTGATCCTTTTGGAATACAATATTTTAAAAATTTAGGGTCAATTGCAATAGACAATTCTGCGCCGTCTCCAATTTCAACCTTATCGACAATCACACCTACGGTCTCTACATGACCTTGCAACATGTGTCCACCCAGCCTTTTTGAAAGTGTTAGGGCTCTTTCTAAATTAACTTTTGAATCAACTTTTAAGTCGCCCAAATTTGACAATTTTAATGTTTCCGGAACTAAATCTAAATAAAAATTAGGAGCTTCAATTTTAGTCACTGTTAAACAAACTCCATTAACAGCAACACTATCACCAATAACTAAATCATCCGTAATTTTTACTGCTTCAATAATAAAAGTTTTACCTTTTTTATTAGGGTTTACTTGTAAAAGTGTTCCCATCGATTCTACTATACCTGTAAACATAATTCTCTCCTTAAATAAATTACTAATTTATCTTTACCTAAAATTTGAACTTCATCTGAAATCCAATCATCTAAATTTAATTCAGGACTTCTTAAATTTCCATTTTCTAATTCTTCAATTGAAGTAAACTCATAAAATTTATCAATTAAATTTAAATTTAAAAAAGAATTTAATAATTGTGGACCACCTTCAATTAAAACAGATGTAATTCCTTCATTTCCCAAACCCCTTAAAATAGAATTAGGGGATAATAAACCATCTTCATTTTCATCAACAGGAATAAAAGTACCAAACGATGTGCGATGTCTATTAAATTTTTTATTTGAACAAAGTATAAATGTTTCAGCCTTTTTATCCCTAAAAACATTTAAATTTAATGGGATTGTTCTATTTGTATCAATGATTACCCGTATTGGATTCTCACCCTGTATATGTCTAACCGTTAAATGTGGATTATCTATAATTGCCGTCTGTTTTCCTACCATTATTGCGTCTACACTTGCTCTTAATTCATGTGTTTCTAGGTTTGCATAATGTCCTGTAAGTTGTGTTTGTGTAATATTATCTACACCCATAAAGCCATTATTTGACTTTGCAAGTTTTCCAATTACATAAGGATTTCCTGTTTTAATCCAACGGTTATAACCATCGTTTAATGATTTAGTTTCTTTTTCTAAAATTCCAATTGTAACAATTACACCTAAGTTTCTTAAGGATTTTACACCATTACCACTAACTATTGGATTAGGGTCTAATGTTCCTATAATTACATCGGTTATACCATTTTCAAATAAAAATTGGACACACGAAGGTGTTTTTCCATCATGGCAACATGGTTCTAATGTCACATATGCTGTAGAATCTATAGGGTTTCTTCTTGAATTTAAGACGGCATTAACTTCAGCATGTGGTCCTCCAAATTCATTATGCCATCCTTCGCCTATAATCTCACCATCTTTTACTAAAACACATCCAACAATAGGATTTGGAGAAACTTTTCCTATACCCTTTTTTGCAATTTCAATCGCATGAGACATTATTGATTCGTGAAAATTCATTTTTTAAAATAAAATTATATTTACAACTGAAACAATATCAACTATTGTAATTAACCCATCACCATCTAAATCGCTATTTACAATTATATTTTCAGAAGGATTAGTAATACCTAAAATAATATTTACCATAATAATTACATCAGTTACATCTATATTTCCATCGAGATTTGCATCACCGAGCAAATAATTATCATACAATGCCTTAAAATTCAATTCATCAATTCCAGCTTCTACTAAAGACCCTCCTGATGAATTATCGCCATCATAATATAAATCTGAGGCAATAAACTTAAATTGAATTTGATTGAAATTTTCTAAATAATTTGATAAATAAAAATGTTTGACTTCCCATCCTAATGTTGACGAATTTGTTGAGTAAAATATTTCCCATGAATCCTCAATTAAATTTCTATATTCAATATTAAAACTATCTGAACCAGGGTTATTTCCTAAATTATTTGAAT
The DNA here is from genome assembly GCA_014381925.1 of Fidelibacterota bacterium. Lineage (GTDB taxonomy): Bacteria > Fidelibacterota > Marinisomatia > SCGC-AAA003-L08. The sequence continues at coordinate 8,400 of JACNKR010000072.1, forward strand.
ACCATAGAGCAAAATTAAATATTATTTCATCCGCATATTCAAAATAAAACATAGGTGAAATTAATGAAGTAACTCCCCCATCTACATCATCAACCCCTTCACTACTTCCAGTTGAATTACCTGTAATAAAACAAAGTTCACCATCTAATGAATAATCATTTTCAGGTTGAGAATAAATATTCATAGATGAAACATAAACACCATTAGGATTTCCAAATTCCCATATTCCAGCAGTTGCATCATCAGATGGGTCACCTACGACCCAACCTATATTACTTTCTAAATCATCATCCACAATTATTGATAATTCTCCAACCTCAACACTAAATGGATCATTTTGCCCAAGATAGGGTAAAGTTGACGATTGACCATTTATATTTTCAATATAAAAATAATAGTTTAAAATTGTAGCCGAATTAATTGGTGGAATTGTTGCACAATAATTTGATTCTCCAATTTCACAACTTATTAAATTAATGACTTCCCAATCCCCAAAAAAATCTTTATAGTGAAATTCAGAAACAGATATATCACCAGAGAAAGATTGAATTTCAGCATTAATTATAATTTCTTCATTGAGAAAATAATTTTGATTATTGGGTGTATGTGAAATTGAAATACCCATTTCCATAATATATAAGCCAGATTCAATATCACTAGAAATTATTAATCCACTTGGTAAATATGTGTATGTTCCCCAGTTTCCAACATACAATCCTTCTAATTCGGTTGTATCATAATACCCTACTTCAACAGGGTTATGTGGATCAGTTACATCTAGTACTCTTGTGCCATCTGCATACCAAGAACCAATAATAAGGTTATCTTTAAAATAAATATTATGAACAGTATGAGAACTATTTACTTGAAAACTAGTTACCTGGAAAATATTATTATAATCTGAAATATCCCAAATCTTAATATGTCCACCTTCCATTTCATCTGCTGTTGCTAAAAATTGTTCATTATGAAACACTGCTGCATCATGTGCCATACCAGGGTAATTCCAACTAATTAATGTTGTTGGATTTGTAATATCTAAAATATCAATAATATATGCAGTTCCAGTATATATTCCCATTCCATAAATTTTGTTATTATATACATCAATATCATGTAAATATTCCCCATCCCAAGTACTAATTAAAGTTGGAATTTCAGGTGTTGATAAGTCATAGATCCAAATATCATGTTCATCGGCACCAATTACAAATAAATAACCATTCCAAACATGGATATTATGGCTATTATCAAAATCCGTTATTGTATGAACTAAATGAATATTTTCTAAATCTGAAACATCAACAACTTGAACACCCGAAGAAGCTTCTGTACCAATATAAACATGATTATTCCAATATTTTAAATCTCTCCATATACTTCCATCCCCTGAAATTCGTTGTAATTCCAAAGGGTTTTGTGGATCTGTAATATCAACAAAAGCAGTACCATTATATAACCCAACAACTGCAATTTCTCTTCCATGAAGAAAAAAACCCGTAATATCGGAACATTGCTGATCAAATGGTAAATGACCAACTAATTGCATATTAAAACTATCCGCAAATGATAGTGATATAAATAAAATACTAATTATAAATTTCATAAATTTATCCTTTTACCATGTCTGTAATTTAACTGTGAATATATTAATGAATAATTTGAAATTGTAACGGTATTATAATAATAATTCAGGAATAGAAACAAATTGATCTAAAGAATTAGGGTTTAACAATGCATCTTTATTTTTTACTTTAATGCCTTCAATTATATTTTTAACTGCAATTTCTACTTTTTTGCCATTAATAGTATATGGAATTTCTTTTACTTCTAAAATAATCTCGGGGATATGCCTCGGACTACAATTTTGTTTTATCCTTTGTTTAATTTTCATCTTCATTTTTTCATCTAATTTTTTATTTTGATTTAATTTAATAAATAAAATAATCCGTTGGTCATTATTTACCGTCTGTCCAATAATTAATGAATCATCAACTTCTATTAAATTTTCTACAACTCTATAGATTTCAGCAGTACCAATCCTAACACCTCCTGGATTTAATGTTGCATCAGATCGCCCTAATATTTTCACCCCACCATGTGAATTAATTTCAATAAAATCGCCATGCGTCCAGCAATTTTCAAACTGATTAAAATACGCATTCAAATATTTTTCATTTCCTTTATCATTCCAAAAATAAATAGGCATAGATGGAAATGGTTTTGTACAGACTAGCTCTCCCTGTTCATTAATCACAGATGCACCATTTGAATTAAATGATTCCACCGCCATTCCTAATCCTCTACATTGTAACTCTCCTTTTCTTACAGGTAGAATTGGATTTCCAAGTACAAAGCACGAAATAATGTCAGTCCCTCCAGAAATGGAACTTAATTGAACATTATTTTTCCAATGATTATAAACAAAATCATAATTTTCATCCATTAAAGGAGATCCCGTTGAAAGTATTGACTTTAAATTTAAAAATTTACCAATAGATTTAGGTGAAACTTTTAATTTTTCTAAAGTTGAAATATATTTTGCACTTGTTCCAAAAATATTAAATGAGTATTGATTAGCTAATTTTAACAAATAGTCATTTGTTGGATAAAAAGGATTTCCATCAAATAAATTTATAGTGGCACCAATTGCTAATCCTGAAACCAACCAATTCCACATCATCCACCCACAAGTTGTATAATAAAACAAATTATCATTTTGCTTTAAATCAACATGTAACATTAACTCTTTTAAATGTTGAAGTAATGTTCCACCAGTTGAATGAACTATGCTCTTCGGCTTCCCTGTTGTCCCAGATGAATACATGATATACAATGGATGATTAAATGGAAGTTGTGAAAATTCCATATCATGCAAAAGATATTTTTTTTGTAGTAAGAAATAATTAGTTACTTCAAATTGATAATTATTTTCTGAATTAATATAATTGATTTCAATCACATTATCTAGACTTGGTAAGTCTTCAACGACCTTATTTACTTTGTCACTATAATAAATAGACTTTCCTTTATAAAAATAACCATCTGAGATTATTAATAATTTAGGTTCAATTTGTTTAAATCGATCCAAAACCCCCGAAACACCAAAATCTGGAGAACAAGAAGACCAAATTGCTCCAAGACTAGTTGTTGCAAGCATACATATAACTGTTTCAGGTAAATTGGGAATATACCCTACAACTTTATCACCGGATTTAATTCCGATTGATATTAAATATGATGCAATTTTTGAAGTTTGTTCATAAAGGTCATTATATGATATTTCTTTAAAAACTTTATCTTCGCCAAAGAACCGTAAAGCAATTTGATTATTTCTATATTTTAATAAATTTTCAGCAAAATTTAGTTTTGCACCATTAAACCAGGTTGCACCGGGCATAAAATTAATATTATCAATTGTTTCGAAAGGTTCATTAGAAAATTTTATTTCTGAGTATTGACGAAATGAATTCCAAAATAAGTCAATATGTTCTATTGACCACTTATAGAGATTTGAATAATTATTTATTTTTAAGCGATGAACTTTATTTACATAGTTAATAAAATTCATCATTTGTGAGTTATTTATTTGGTCTTCTGAAGGACTCCAAAGGACCTGGTTATTATCCATATTATTTTATTCTATATTATTAAAAATAAAATATGTAATTAATATATAAAAAGTTATTTTCTGTTATTGATAAATTGAATCAAATAGTGTATTTGCAAGGTTTTTATCTTGTGCTTTTAATACTTTATATTCATCAAAAGCAGAACCTTTATCATTAAGTTTTAAATATGTCATACCTAATTGAAAATGTGATTCTGGATGTTTTGGATTTAATTCTAATGCTTCAATATTGGAAGAAACAGAATCCTGCCATCTCTCCATTGCAAAATAAGCTTTGCCTAATTGATAATGAGATTTTGCATTATTATTAATATTTAATGCTGACTTAAATGATTCTATTGCATCACCATACCTTCCAAGATTATAATATGATACTCCTAAACTATAGTGAGCGTTACTGTTACTATTATTTAATGAAATTGAATTAATAAATGCGTCAACAGCTTTTTCAAATTGAGGGTTTTTAGAATTAACTTCAGATGCTTCTAAGTAAGCCTGTCCTAAATTAAAGTAATAATCAAAATTTTGATTATTTAAATTAATTGCAGAAGAAAATGCTTCTATACTTTCATCATATTGAGCCAAATTAAAATAACTTAATCCTAAATAATAATTCGCTTCATCTTTAGCTTCATCTGAATCTTTTATATTTATTACTTCATTAAAAGGTGTTAATGCTTGTTGAAATTGATTAGACTCATAATATGATTTTCCTAATTCTAAGAATGCACTATAATCATTAATATTTATTTCTGTTGCACTTTTTAAATTCATTATTGCATTTTCATAATCTGATAAATTTTTATAAGCTAAACCTAAATAATAAAAACTTTGTTGATGTTCTTTATCTAAAGCCAATGATTGTAAAAGTGCTTCAATAGAAGCGATAAACCCTGATGTTTTAAAGAGTACTTCACCTAAATGATAATAACTATTTCCTCCATCAGAATTATTATCCCAATTTAAAAATGAATGAATTGTTTCTTGTGAATTATCAAGTGATGTGCTAATTTCAAAAGCCTCAGAGGCATCATTTAATTTTTCTAATTTTTTATTACAATATCCAATACCATAATATGCCAATGCATTATTGGGTTCAATTGACTTAATTTTACGAAACTGATCAATTGCTTCTTCAAATCGACCTAACTTAATGTATGAATATCCCAATTTCATCATACCATCTATATCACCAGCTTGATATAGTAAAGTGTTCCCAAAATTCTCTACAGAATTTTCATAATTTTTATTATCGCTATTTCCTAATCTATAATTTGCTAATCCCAAATGATAATGAGCTTTCGCAGATTCGGGATCAATGGAGATCGCACTTCTAAATTGTTCACCCGCCTTTTCATAACTATTTTCATCTTTTGTATTTTCTGCAATTTCATAATAAGTGAGTCCAAAATAATAGTATGTATTAAAATGAGATGCATTTTCTTTTACAGCATTTGAAAAATTTTCTATTGCATTATCAAGTAAATTTAATTTTCTATATGTCATACCCATTTGATATAAAGTATTAAAATGTTTAGAATTAATAATTAATGCTTTATCTAATGCATGTTCGGCCTTTTCATATTCGCTTTGATTAAATTGAGTTAAACCTAACATATACAATGATTCAATATCATTATTATCTAAATTTGAAGCTTCTTCAAATGATTCCTTTGCATCATCCAATTGATTAAGCACAGTATAGCTAAGACCAATTTCATAATGTGCTTTTTGCATTGCTGGATTTAATCTAATCGCCTCTTTAAAGGACTTTGTTGCAGATTTATGATTATCCAATTTTGCAAGTGCACGACCTAATTCAAATTTTACTTCTGCACTTTCAGAATCTAAATCTAATGATAAAGTTTGAGCACTTACAGCTTTAGAATAATCATTATTTAAAAAGGCATTTATACCTAAATGATAAAAATAATTACTATTATTTGCTTCAATTGTAACTGCAGATTCAAATGCAATTAGTGCACTTTTAGAATCCTCTAATTTTTCTAAACAAATACCTTTATTATAATATGATTGATGATGTCGAGGATTATATTCTATAGATTTATCAAATGATTTCACAGCATCTTCATAGTCTGCATTACCCATTTGAGCGAGTCCTAATTGAAAATAAGTCTTTGCACTTTCAGGATTAACTTTTAATGCTTCTTCACAATCTGAAATAACATCATTATAATTTTCTAATGCATAGTTTGATAAGCTTCGATAATAATGTGCATCAAAAAAACTTGCATCTTGTTTAATCGCATTTGCAAATGCATCCTTAGATTTTTCAAAAGCATCTGACATATCTCCAATTCGATTATCATCATTCTGTAATGACTCACCTAATTGATAATATGAATGACCAATTTGAAAGTATGCTTCAGGATATTCAGGTTGTAATTCTAAAACTTTTTCAAAAGCACCTACTGCATTTTCAAATTGTGGTTGGCTTTTATACACTAACCCTAAATCAAAATGAGTGGATATATTATCTGGGTTAATTCGAATAGCTTCATGATATGAATTAGTTGATTTTTCAAGCTCATTTAACTGCACATACGTTTTTGCTAATTGAATATGTGCTTCAACATAATCTTGGTCAGAATTCACAGCTTTTTCAAAATACTGAGATGCTTCTTCAAATCGATATAAATTATAAAATGCCCTACCCATTTCAAAATAAGTTGATGGGAAATCAGGATTTAATCTAATTGATTCTCTTAATGCAAAAACAGCTTGTTTATAATCACCACCACCGGAATGAGATTTACCTAATTGATAAAAATATTCAGCTTCATTTTGCGGATTTAAGTTAATTCCTTTTCTAAATGCATCAGCGGATTTAGAATATTCTTTTAATGTAAAATAGGATAATCCTAATTGAAAGTAAGCATCTAAATAATTTTCATCTATAATTACAGCCGTTTTATAAGCAACAGCAGAGTCAACGTGTTGTCCTAATGAATTAAACACTTCTCCCATATAAAAATAGGCTGGAGCATATTGTGGATTTGTTCTTAAAGCAAGTTCGAATGCAGACAATGCATATTCTGACATATTTTGATTATAATATGCTCTCCCTAATTCAACATGAGATTTAGAATCATTTGGATGAATTCGTATTGCTTCCTTAAAACTTTCAATCGACTTTGAATAATCTTCTGTTTTAAAATATATTCTGCCAATATTATAATTTGCATCTTTATATTCAGGTTCTAAATTTGAAACCATTATAAAAGCGTTAATTGCTTCTTCAAACATATTTAATTTAAAATATGAGTGTCCTAAAAGGTTATGATAATATGGATCTGAGTCTTGACTTAAATATAATTTTAAAGAAGCTACGGCATCTTTATAATATCCTTCTTTAAAATAGCTTGTTGATAAGTTTTTTAAAGCGGTTATATTATTTGGGTTTGCCGATAATACATCATTATAATATTTAATTGCATCATTATATCGATTTAAATCAAATAATAAGTTTGCTAATTCAAATTTTGCATCAATATATTCAGGCCGACTATCTAATGCTCTGTGATAATCATTTACTGCTTCTCCATAATTCTCTAAATGACGATACGCATTTCCTCTATTAAAATAAATTTCTGCAAGATTTGATGATAGGCGTAATGCACGATTATATGCATTTATTGCTTCTCTATATTTTTCTAGGGACGAATATAATTCTCCTAAAGTAACAAAACCATCTAAAAATTTTGAGTCAATTTTAATTGCTTTTTTCTCTGCATCAACAGCTTCTTCTAATCTATTTAATTTTGCTAATGTACTAGCCATTAAATGATGTGCCATTGGGTTATTTAAATCTTGAATAAGCACTTTTTTAACTAAATCTAACGCATCTTCATAATGGTTTTGAGCAAAAAGTACTTCTACTTTTTGCTCTTTTGCAACTTGATTATTTCGATCAAATTCAAGCACTTTATCAAATTGTTGATTTGCAGAATTATATTCACCAATTAACTTTAAAGCTTGACCATATTTTAAAATTTTATCTAAATCATTAGAATCCAATGCCACAGATCGACCTAAATATTCACTTGCCTTCTCTGGGTTTTCAATATTTAGAAATGCCAAACCACAAAAATATAAGGCCTCAGCATTATCAGAATTAGAATTTAAATAATTTGAAAGTGTTTTTGAAGAAGCTGTGAAATCATTTATTTTATATTGAGATAACCCCAAATTTAATTGAGATTCTGGTTGATCTGAATTAATATTTAATGAGGCTTGAAAATAATCAATGGCTTCACTGAATTTTTGAGTCTGATAAGAATTAGCACCTAAAGCAGAATAAACATTTGCTAAAGCAGAATTATATTCAGAAGAATCTTTATTTAATTCAACAGCCTTTTGTAATGATTCTATTGCTTTTAATGGCTTATTTAACTCGAATAAAGAATTTCCTAATAAATATAGTGCATCATCATTTGATTCATCACCTTTAACAGAAGTTGACAAGTAAATTACTGCAGAGCTATAATTCATTAATTTATAATTACATTTTCCAGCATAATAGTTCGCTTGAATATTTTTTTTATCATAGTTTACTGCTGATTCAAAAGAAGAAACTGCATTGTCAATATCGTTTTGATTGTATAAAATCAACCCTTTTTGAAAATGAGCTTCACTATATTCTGGATATTTACTAATGGCTTTATCAAATTGATTAATTGCCTTAGAATGTTTACCTTTTGAGATTAATTTTAATCCCTTAGATAAATATTTTTCAGCATTTTTAATATCCCTACTACTGGGTTGATTACTACTCGAATTTGAGCTATAATAACTCGATGTTTCATTAAAATTATTTAATGATTCTGAATACCCAATTGACAAAAGCCCAATGGCAAATGTTAATAAAATATTTTTCTTGATTGTACTTTGCATATACATTGGCATTAATTCCAATTATTTATTTTTAAATTTTTCGATTTTTTGGATGGTTTAAATCCAATATTACGAGATTATAAGAAAGTAAACATTAAAAGATTTTTACAACTTCAGGCAACTATTATATTTATTTTCATAATCTCTATTTATCACTCAAACAATTATTACCGATATCTAATATTTCTATCAATTTATTTTAATATTATTTTTTTTAGAATTGAAATAAAATATTTATTTTCATCCATTGTTCCAATGCTAATTCTTACACATTCTGCCCATCCAAAACCTTTTAAATGTCTTACAATTACCCCTCTTTTTAATAATTCAGAACATAGTATTTCTGCTTCTAATGGTGAATCTAAAATAAGAGTTACAAAATTTGTGGAACTTTCAATAAAATCATAACCTATTTTTTTAAATGAAGATGTTATGTACTCCATTCCATCATTATTTATTTTCAATGCATAATTTAAATAAACTTCATCATCTAACGCTGTTAATCCTGCAATTTGAGCAGGTAAGGATGGTTCAAATGGTAACTTTACTTTTAATATATTCCCAATTAAATCTTCATGTCCAAAGCCATATCCTATTCTAAAACCAGCTAAACCATACGCTTTTGAAAAAGTTCTTAGGGTAATTACATTATCATATCTATAATACATTGAATCAGGATAATCTTTTTTATTCATTGCAAATTCAAAATATGCTTCGTCTAAAATCACAATTACCCTATCGGGAACTTTTTTCATGAATTGATCAAATTCATCTTTTGTAAAATAGGTGCCCGTTGGATTATCAGGATTTGCTAAATAAATAACTTTTGTATATTCATTAATACATTTCGCCATTGCATTAAGATCATAACGATAATCTCTCATCGTAACCCAATTTGTATGAATCCCGCTTGAATTTGCTAATACTCTAAAACCAATAAACGAGTTTCTAGCAGCAATTATTTCATCTGTAGGTAAAAGAAATGTTCGCATTATAACAGACATAATTCCTTCACTGCCTGCACCAAGAACTACATTTTCTAATTTTAAATTAAATTTATTGGCAAGTCTATTTCTTAAACTAAAACCCGATGCATCAGGATATCGATGTGTGTTTTTTAATGAATTTGTAACAGCTAAAATTACTTTTGATGATGGCCCTAATGGATTTTCATTCGATGCCAATTTAACGATTTTTTCTAATCCAAATTCTCGCCGAACCTCTTCAATTGGCTTACCTGCCTGATAAGGCGATAATTGTTTTATGTGTTTTGGTACCAATGCCATAGTCTATAAATTAAGTTATAATTAAATATTATTGGTATTTTTTAAATTTAATAATCATAAAAAATTAAATATTTGACACATAACTTTTAAAATATCAATCAATGGGAAATGATGAGGATGTTTAGCTACTTTCATGTAAATAACTTATTGCCATTATAGATTGTATTAATAAACTAATTATCAATAATCTACCCAAATTTAAATAGATAAAATGTACTTTAGCACATTCAGAAACTATATATTGACCCTTTTAGAATATTTTGATATTTATCTAACCACAAAATTAATTAATTTGTTAGGGACTAATATTTCTTTCACAATTATTTTATCTATCAAATGTTTATTTACATTTGAATTTTCTTTTGCTAAATTTAAAATTTCATTTTTTTCTGTCGACTTATCAACTGTTATTTCACCACGCAATTTCCCATTAATCTGAATAACAAATTTAATTTCATCAACTTTTAATAAATCTTCATTACATAATGGGTAATCTTGATCAAAAATACTCGAATCATTTTCAATTAAATGCCATAATTCTTCAGAAATATGGGGTACTAATGGCGCAATTAATTTTAAGAATAATGATTTAAATTCAAGTGGGAATTCATCTCTTGCTGAAAAATAATTTACAAATTCCATTGCTCTACTAATTGATGTATTGAATTTTTTCTGCTCTATATCTTCACCCATTTTTTTAATTGTATAATGAAGAATTCTCAAATCAGCTTTTGAAGGGTGTTTGATTGAATTAGGTAGTTGAATAAGACGCCAAATTTTATTTAAAAAACGATGAATCCCTGTAATTCCTTTATCATTCCAATCACCTCCTTCATCAAATGGTCCCATAAACATTAAGAAAGCTCTAAATGTATCAGAACCATATTTATCTACAAATTCATCAGGCGAAACAGTATTTCCTTTAGATTTTGACATTTTTGAACCATCTTTAGTAATAACGCCTTGATGGTATAGATTTAAAAATGGTTCATCAAAATTTAAAAGTCCCCCATCTCTAAATGCTTTTGTAATAAAACGAGCATATAATAAATGCATTGTGGCATGCTCTGATCCTCCAATATATTGATCAACAGGCAACCAGTCCATTCGTTCAGAAGAAAAAGGGTTATCACTCAATTTTGCGTTTGGATACCTTAAATAATACCATGATGAGCACACAAATGTATCCATTGTATCAGCATCTCTTTTTGCAGGTTTATCACATTTGGGACATTGAGTATTTATAAATTTTTCATGTGTTGCCAATGGAGAAATATCTTCACCATAGGTAGATGAAAACTCCATATCCTCTGGTAATTGCACAGGTAAGCTTTCTAAAGGGACAGGTACTTCCCCACAAGAGCCACAATAAATTATTGGAATAGGTGCACCCCAATATCGTTGCCGACTTATTAACCAATCATGCAATTTAAATTGAGTCTTCTTTACTCCTGCAGATTTTTGTGTTAACTTTTCAGTTATTTTATCAGAGGCATCAGATGATTTTAACCCACTAAATTCACCCGAATTCACAGAAATACCATAATCAGAAAAACATGAATCAATTCCATGTAATTTTCCATCACGAGAAACAACTTCAATTATTGGTAAGTTATATTTTTGTGCAAATTCAAAATCGCGTTCATCTCCAGATGGTACAGCCATTATTGCACCTGTTCCATATGATGCTAAGACATAATCTCCTATCCAAATTGGAATTTCGTTATCGCTCATAGGATTAATTGCATATCCGCCAGTAAATACACCTGTTTTTATTTTCTCTGTAGACATTCGCTCAATTTCAGATTTTTTCTTTGATTCAGAAATATAATCATCAATTGCACTTTTTTGAGAAGTGGCTGTAATTTTATTTACTAATGGATGTTCAGGAGCAAGTACTATATATGTAGCACCATAAATTGTATCTGGACGAGTTGTAAAAACCTCAATTTGCTCATCAATGCTTTTCACTTTAAAAATAATTTCAGCACCTGTACTTTTCCCGATCCAATGTTTTTGCATTAGTTTAGTTTTTTCTGGCCAATTTAAATCATCTAATTTTTCTAATAATTCTTCAGAATATTCAGTTATTTTAAAAAACCATTGTGTTAAATCTTTTTTTGTTACAAGATTACTACATCTATCACATTCACCATTTTTCACCTGTTCATTTGCTAAAACAGTTGCACAGGAATTACACCAATTAACAGGTGCTTTTCGCTGTTCAGCTAATCCCAAATCATATAATTTTAAAAATAACCATTGTGTCCATTTATAATATTCAGGGGTACTGGTTATAACTTCTTTATCCCAATCATACATAGCACCAATTTTTCGCAATTGTTTTCGCATTTTATGAATATTATTCGCTGTACTTTCAGCGGGATGAATTCCATGCTTTATTGCATAGTTTTCAGCAGGTAACCCAAATGAATCAAATCCTTGAGGTTGAAAAACATTATAGCCTTTCATTTTTTTGAATCGCGCATAAGAATCTGCAGGTCCATAATTATACCAATGTCCAGTATGTAATTTATCACCCGATGGGTAACTAAACATGGTTAAGCTATAAAATTTATTTTCAGATTGTGTTAAATCAATTCTATGGGCACCTGAATCCTCCCATTGTTTTTGCCATTTTTCTTCAATTTCTTTAAATGGATATTGGCTCATATTTTTCCTAAATTAATGTGCAAGTGTTTTGATTATTAAAAATCCGCCGATTAGCAGTAGGGTAAAAATTACGGAAAGTAAATTAAAATACTTATCTATAAAATCTTTAACAGGAGCTCCAAATTTATAAATTAAAGTAGAGACAATTAAAAATCGTAATGTTCGACTAATTGCTGATGCTAAAATAAACATAGGGAAAGATAAATTAAATGCTCCCGCCGAAATAGTAAAAACTTTGAATGGAATTGGTGTAAACCCGGCTGTAAATATTATCCAAAAATCATATAAATCATATTTTTCTTTTATATTATAAAATAAAGTTTCTGAAAACCCTGGAATAAAATTAAAAAACCATTTTGCAATATTCGAAAATTCACCTTCTATTACCCACCAAATTTCATGCCCGATTCCATACCCAATAATTCCACCAAAAATACTAAATATTGAACAAATTATAAAAAATCTAACTATTTTCTTTTTATTTCCTAAACATATTGGTATTAATAAAACATCTGGTGGAATTGGAAAAAAAATAGCTTCCATAAAACTAATTAGTCCTAAGCTTCTCTCACCATGCTGTGAATCAGCCAAGCTTAATACCCAATTGTATAATTGTCGAATTGGATTTTTCATATTACCAAGTAAAACTCCTAAAATATAATGAAATAAATTTTAACGTATCTTTAATATTATTAATTGATGATTTTTCTTCGCCATATATCGTAGGAATTAGAATATGCTCTATTTTTGTATTTTTATTAATTAATTTTAAAATCACCTCTGATTCTAACTGAAACCCATTTTCTTTTAAATCAATATTTGAAAATGAGCTTAATTTATACCTTCGATATCCACATTGAGAATCTTTAATATCTTTTAATATTCGTAATGAAATTAATTTTGATGTAATTATATTTGATAATTTACGGTGAAAGGGCATTTTGCTGGAAAAATCTCTGCACCCGAATACAAAATCAACATCATCATTTAATCGAATAAAATCATTAATTAATTTAGGAGAATGCTGTCCATCAGCATCAATAGTAATTGCAAATTTAAAACCATTCTCAATACCCCATTCAAATCCTTTTTTTAATGAAAATCCTTTCCCCATATTTTCATCATTTCTGATTAAGGTGATGTTATTATTAAAATTCAATTTAGGAATACTTCCATCATCAATTACTAAAATAGGAATATCTGATAATTCTTGAATGTCAATAATTAAATTATTTATTGCATTCCCTGGGCTATATGCAGGGATTATGATAAATTTATTCAATTATACTCCAATTATATGGAATAATATTCCTATTTAACACCCAAAAATTCCCAATTTGATTAAGCAAGGTATAAAATAGGAGAAAATTTATAAATGGTATAGATATTGCAATTACAAACATAATTCGATTTTAATTTAAATAAATGGAGTATTAAAAATGAAACATACAGATAATAATGCTACTTTTAACCAGAATTTTAAAATGGATAAAGGTAGAAATAGAAAAGAGCTAAAAAAATTCATACTTGCAGACCGTGAATGGGTTCAAGCATTTTTACAAGCACAAAACGATATGCGTGAAATAAGAATGGAAAAACATAATTCAAAATTTGCATATTAATCACAATTTTGATTTAATAAATCTATTGTAATACAACTTGGAAATTCATCATCATTACATAAATTATTATCCTCAAAAATAAATTGATTAGGATCATCCCAATCAATACTCAACTCAACACACCAAGATTCAGGAATTGAGTCTATTTGATTTCCAGAAATATCTAAATAAATTAACTGAGATAATTCTTCAATACTCGTTGGTAAATTAGTTAGTAAATTATCTGAAATATCCAAATACTCAAGATCAAGTAATTCTCCAATTAATTCTGGTAAACTATCTAATTCATTATCACTTAAATCTAATTTAATTAAAGTCTCTAATTCGGCAATCTCATTGGGCAATTTTTTTAAATTATTTTGAGATAAATTTAATTGTGTCAACACCTGTAATTCATTTATCAAACTTGCTACTTCTGTTAAATTATTAGATTGCATATTTAATATAGAAAGATTGCTCAAAGTGAATAATTCATCAGGGAATATTTCAATGGAATGATTTACGAGTTCCAAAGTATCTAAATAATCAGCACCTGAAATACTACTCGGAATTATTAAAATTGTATCTTCAGAATGAATACCACCAATATGCTGAAATGAAACAAGCCTTTCCAGATCTTCATTCAATATATTTTGCCAAGACTGCACCCCAAAATTATTATAATCATTATCAATATCATTTTCACTCATTAATTGATTAATAAAAGCAATATCATTCGCATTTTTACAGCGTTGAGTTTCAATTTGTATATCCCAATTTAGTACGGTACAAGGTGGTTCTGTATCATCGCAAATACGATTGTTTTCAAAATTAATTTCTATTATTGGTAAATCACATACAGATTCAGGGAAAGAGTAAATATCATTTGAAGAAAAATCTAATGCAGTCAATTCATTAAAATTAGACATTGAAAACTGAATCGTATCTAGTTTATTATTACTTAAATTTAAAATTCTTAATTTAGATAAATTTGATATTGAATCTGATAAAAAGTGAATATTGTTCCCCGAAAAATTTAATATAGTTAAATCTGATAGGTTGCCAATACTAGGTGGAATTGAATCAATATTTACATTATTTTTTAACTCAAATTCAAAAAGGCGACCGTTTCCCCACACTTGAATTCCTAATGTATCCCAATTTGCAGTAAATCCATTTTCTATTATTAAATCATTTAAAAATGCTAAATCGGGCTCCATGTAACAATATTGCATATATGCACCAACAATTACTGAATTATTAAATTGTTCAAGTTGAGATTCATCATAAACCCCATTTTCACAAAATAAATTTGTGTATGAAATATTTATTATTTCTAATTCATCTAATGATGGAATAAAATTCAAACTATCATTATTATTTAAAAATAAATTATTTAAATTAGATAGCGTAGATAATTCTTCGGGTAATGTTATTAATAAATTATGCGATAAATTTAAATTTTCTAATGCTGTTAGATATGAAATCTCCGAATAAATAAAATCAATATTATTATTTGATAAATCTAAATCCTCTAAAGCTGTAAAGCTTTCATACGAAACTTGAGGAAACTCAGAAATTCCTAGTACTTTTAATTCAATTAATTTTGCATTTTCATTCCATTTTTGCCAAGTTTGCTCTCCCAATTCAAATGCATCAATTAAACCATTAAAATTAATGTCACAATCACAATCTTCAATTAATATATTATTTGAATCAATTATTGCATTTAATCCAATTATATCAATTTCAGAATAACATTTAGTTTGAAATTCAATATTTTCTTGAACACATTCTGGAACATTTTCTTGAATACATAAATTATTTTCTAAAAGAGATACTGAAATTACTGGATTCAAATTACAAATTTCCAATGGTAATGATTCAATCATATTATTATTAAAATTAATAAATTGTATCTCTGGTAAATTAAAAATAGAAGATGGAATACTTAGTAAATTATTATTACTAAAATCAATAATTCTAAAATTTGAATCTAATAAATCAAACATATTTGGTATAAAATTGATTTCATTATTTGAAAGATTCATCGCATTTAAATTAGCTAAACTAAATAATTCAATAGGAATTTCTGTTATTTGGCTATTTTGAATCGTAATGTTTTTTAATGAATTTATATTTTGAATAGATGAAGGTATTGAATCAATATATTTACCCGATTCAATAAACTCAATTCCAATTAAATAATTAGTTTCATTATTGTTTGAAAACTCCCATTCTAAATAAGATAGTTCTAATGGATCTAAAATATCATTATTATTTGTATCACAATAACATTCATTATAAAAATTAGGATTATTATTATTAATTTGAATTACGATTTCATTTAAAAATTCAACCGCAATTTCATCATAAAGCAAAGGTTCTATATTATTATTTCCTAAGTTATTCCTATCACAGTTCATAAATAGTGCACAAATTGACAATATTAATATATATTTTTTTGTTATTAAGATTTTTTTGCTCCTCGAATTGATTCTTCTATTTTATCCCACATTTCATTTGGGACTGCATCTAACCAATTAAACTCACCTCCGCTTTTTAACCACTCACCACCATCTATTGTAATAACCTCGCCATTAATAAATGAAGAATAGTCAGACATTAAATATGCAACTAAATTTGTCAATTCATGGTGTTCACCAAATCGATTTAATGGAATTCGTGATTTCATATCTACCAATTTTTGTATTTCTTTAGGAAATAATCTATCCCACGCACCCTTCGTCGGAAATGGACCCGGAGCAATAGCATTACTTCTAATTCCATTTTTACCCCATTCTACAGCTAAAGATTTTGTCATCGCTAATACTCCTGCTTTGGATACTGCTGAAGGAACAACATATCCTGAGCCTGTAAATGCATAAGTCGTAACAATATTTAAAATTGATCCATTTGTATTATTTTTCAACCATTTTTTCCCCAATGCCAAAGTCGTATTGCAAGTCCCCTTTAAAACAATATCGATAATAACACTAAATGCATTTGCTGAAAGCCGTTCAGTAGGTGAAATAAAATTCCCTGCCGCATTATTAATTAGACCATTAATTTCTCCAAATTGGTTTTCTCCAAATTGAATTAATTTTTCTACTTGGTCATAATGCCGTACATCACAAGCAGTTCCAATAATATTATTTCCATATAACGCAGTAAATTCATCTACTGTTTTATTAATTTTTTCTTGGTTTCTACTTCCGATTATTATTTTTGCACCAAGTGTTAATAAATATTCAGCCATCGATTTACCCAAGCCAGAACCACCACCAGTAATAAGTATTGTTTTACTTTTGAGTGAATCTTCTTTTAACATTCCACTTACCATTTATATTGTCCTTTAAAAAACTTATTGTTCTTCTTGTTTATAGTTAAAATCATTGAATAATTTTAGGGCTGTAATTTATTACCTTAATCCTTTTTTACACTAAATATTGGAAAAATAAATGAAAATCCAAAAAATAAAAAAATCAACCGCATCATTTGATGCAATTTCAACAGATTTATTCTGTTTTGGACTTGAAAAAAATAATGATAAATCCTCAACACTCGAGCTTGCAGATAATCATTTTTCGGGTTCAATTAACAAAGCAATTACACTTGAAGGTTTTTCTGGAAAATCAGGAAAAGACCTACTTGTTTATGGGAATGATAATATTAAACGGATCCATATATCGGGCCTAGGAAAAACAGATAAAATTGATTTAGAATTATTACGAACTGTTGGTGCAAAAATTTCTGCCAAAGCTAACAATATAAAATGTGAAACTTTAACAATTGATGCTGAATCTTTTAATCTAACAATTGATGACAATCTTCAAGCCTTCTGTGAAGGTTTAGTTTTAGGTAGCTATGAATTTTTAGATTATAAATCTAAAGTGAAAAATGCAAACACATTAACAACTGTTTTAATTCATGGAAATGTAACTGAGTCTGCATTAATTACAGGGAAAGTCTTAGGCGAATCCGTTTCATTTTCGAGAGATTTAGGAAATCATCCACCAAATATATTAACACCAACATTATTATCTCAAAAAGCCGAAGAAATTGCGAAAGCAGACAATTTCACATTCACTTCTATAGATGTATCTGAATTTGAAAATATGGGAATGGGATCATTTTATGGTGTTGCCCGTGGCGCAACAACTCCAGCAAAACTTATTCTTGCTGATTATAAAGGTGGTGGTGACGAAGCCCCATTTGCTCTTGTTGGAAAAGGTTTAACATTTGACTCTGGTGGAATATCTTTAAAGCCTGGTGCG
Source organism: Fidelibacterota bacterium (assembly GCA_014381925.1). Taxonomy (GTDB): domain Bacteria; phylum Fidelibacterota; class Marinisomatia; order SCGC-AAA003-L08. The sequence goes on from JACNKR010000072.1 coordinate 26,782, forward strand.
CGTATGGATGAAATGAAATTTGATATGTGTGGAAGTGCAACCGTTATGGGTGTGATGAATGCAGTCGCTGAATTACAACCCAAAATAAATATAATATTTGCAATTGGTTCTACCGAAAATATGCCCGATGGTGATGCACAAAGACCGGGCGATATTGTAACCGCATATAACGGGAAAACAATCGAAATTTTAAATACCGATGCAGAAGGTCGATTAGTTCTTGCTGATGTTTTATCCTATGTTGAAGATAAATATAAACCCAGTGGAATGATGGACTTTGCAACATTAACAGGTGCAGTACTTGTAGCTCTAGGCGATAAAGCTTCAGGAGTGATGGGTAATAATGACGATTTAATGAATGATGTAAAATCCGCTTCAGAATCAACAATGGAACGCGTTTGGGAGCTTCCATTATGGGAAGAATATTCAAAAGATATTAAATCTAAAATTGCAGATATTAAAAATTTAGGAAAAGCGGGTAAGGCTGGTACAATTGCGGCAGGAGTATTTTTAAAGGAATTTGTAAATGAAACACCTTGGGTACACATGGATATTGCAGCTACTGCCTGGGGACCTACAACACCATCATATATGCCTAAAAGTGGAGCTACAGGTGTAGCAGTTAGACTTGTTTATAAATTAATCCAAAATAGAGTAAAATAACTTTGGTTTGGGTTGTTATAAAATAATAATTTTCAGCTTATGGAGAAGGCGGCGTAGCTCAGTTGGTTAGAGCATCGGAATCATAATCCGAGTGTCCGGGGTTCGAGTCCCTGCGCCGCCACCATATTTCCTTTTTTTTGTTATTAAACCCTCGAGAAATCGAGGGTTTTTTTTTAATTATTTTCTTATTGGCATTTACTGTTTCCTGTTTGGCTTTGATTTTGGCAACAATTCTCAGGCAATTGTGAAGAACTTGTATTTCTATTTACTCATCAAAATTCTTTATGCGTTTGGTATTTTTCCTAAACAGCACCGTTTAAACTTTTTTCCACTTCCACAAAGACAAGGATCGTTCCTTCCTATTTTTGGAATTGGATTTACATGTGTTTGGGGCATTTCCTTTCGAAATGGAATCCAATAATTATAAATTTCCAAGACAGAGTTGACCAGCATTTCTACCCATTTTTCATGTGATATTTTTTGTAATTCCTTTGAATTTTCTAATTCTTTATATCCTAATTCACTTCCATAAATTACAATAGGAAGCAGTATATCTACATAATCTTCATCTTCCATCAGAACTTTCCATGCAGGGAAATATAAAGAAATACCTCTATAAAAACCGATTGCCCAAAAACTGATGATTTCGCTTTTTCCATCAAATGAAAGGACTGGTTCAAAATAGTTTTTGTTCTCATTAAAAACACTAACAATTGATTGATATTGTCGCAGAATCAATTCAGTTATTTCCATCATTTTTTCATCAGAATCCCATATCATTTCATCGTCATTTTCTTCACCCCATATTTCACCTAACCAAATACTTGGCATTATGGTTTCCGGTCCAATAACAATGCTTGTGAGAAAACCATCCAATTCCTCAAATACCATACAACGCTTCGGAACATGCTCCGATAATAGAAATTCTTCTAATATATTCATTTCTTTTTTTGATAATTTTTTATTAATATTCATTGTTTTCATTCTCTTTCATCTAATATTTCCCACAATTATTTCTTTGATATTCTTTCAAAATTAACCCAATCTTTCTTGACATGTGGAATCTGTTTTTTATTCCACTGGGCAGGGTTGGGTGTAAACGAAATTCATCGAAATATGTAACGCCGTTCACAGCGTTTCAAAACCTTGCCGTCCTTTAATCCCAGCCGTAAACGACTTGGCTATGGGCTATTCCCCCCAAACTTCCCCGATTTTATCTTTAATTTTCTGCTCATAGATTTCAATCAGTTTCTTATTGCCATCCACCATTTCCTGCTCTGCTTCGATTTGGG
>JACNKR010000075.1 GCA_014381925.1 Fidelibacterota bacterium
ATTTTGTTGCCATTTTAGTTTTCCTTTCGATTGTTGAATTTCAAAGCGTTCTAACCATGTATATACGACTTAGCCAAAAGTATATATTGCACTCAAACCGCCGTATAAACATATTTTGTTGTTTTCTTCTAACATATAGTAATTACGGTAGTTATCCCAATAATTACTCTCTTTTTCAATATTGTTATACTGCAATAATAGCCGTATAATCAAATTTGAATATTTTCTCATAAACTATCTCCGGGGCTTTTAACTCCCAAAGGGTCTATTATGTAAAAAATTCTTTTAACTTGTAAATCTTTGAATTCAGAAAATTTAGGTTTTCCTAAGAAACCTTTTTATAATGGATTTTTTGTATGCCTAGATTCATTCCTTAATTTATTAATCTTTAATTTTCATATACAATTTAAATTATAATTAGTCGTTCTAAATTTTTTAAAGGGATTAACTAACTAATATTATTTAGAATTATATGGTTTGAAAGAATTAAAACCTCTTTAGAAATTGCATTATCTGGTTTGATTTTAATCTTATTTTAACGATTAAATACAATTGTTCGACCTTCATGTACAATTATTCTTTTATCCGTATGGGCTTGTACTGCATGTGTCAATACGCGTCTTTCAATATCTTTTCCAGCTTGAATCATTTCTGTTGCAGAAAAAGTATGATTAATTGGGATGACATCTTGTGTGATGATTGGTCCTTCATCAAGATTATTTGTAACATAGTGAGCCGTTGCTCCTATTATTTTAACACCTCTTTTCCATGCTTGATGATATGGCCTACCACCTTTAAATGCAGGTAAAAATCCATGATGAATATTTATTATTTTTTGTTCAAATTGCTCAATAAAATTTGGAGATAAAATTTGCATGTAACGAGCAAGTACAATTAAATCAATATTATTTGACTTCATTAATTGAATTATTTTGGGTTCTAAATCTAATTTATTAGTTGAATTCACTGGGAAGTAATAAAAAGGTATGTTGAATTGTTTTGCTACATTTGAAAGTTTTTCATGATTACTCACAATCATTTTAATATTATAATTAAAATTATTCTTTTGATTTTTAATTAATAAATCATAGAGTGGTAAATCTTCTTTTGTAACAAATATTGCACAATTATCTTTAATTTTTGAATGGTAAATCGAAATTTTTCCGTAAAATTCATTTTCAAATTTATTAATCTCATTTTTTAATTTTTCATTTGACAATATAAATTCATTACTCTCAGTAACAACACGCATGAAAAAAAATGCGGGAGAATTCTCAACATGTTCCTCCATGCTAATTATATTTATATGTAGATTAAAAAGCCAACTAGATATTTTAGCAACAATGCCTTGTTGGTCTGGGCATGTTATAAGTAAAATTGTTTTATCTGGTTTTATTTTCATGATTGAATGTTTTCGTCTTTTTTTTTAAAATTTTGAAAATTTATTAAATTGACTGCAAAGTTATCTCGCTGAATTATATATAAATTGTAATTTATAACATTAATAAAATTAGAAAAATAGAGGGATATCTTTACATGAATAAAGTTAAAATAATTATAATATCTTTATTATGCGTTCAATTTTTATTTTCAGAAAATAAAATAATTTATTTTAATGGTGGAAAAGAATATTTTGGGTTATCATTCCAAAGCCGGCTTTTTTCAGATTCAGATATTGGGAATTTAAATTTTGGAAATACAAATAGTTCTTCATTTTTATCTCCGGGGCAATTTAGAGCAAATCCTGCTGTATTAGGTTTTTATACGTCATCTTCAATATCCTTAGATTTAAACCCTGGTTTTGATTTAAATGGTGTATCTGTAATAAATACCTTGATGGGTGAGGGTGAATTTGATAATTTAGTTAATGGAGGTCTTGTGAGTGGTTTACAGGGATCTGGTATGGCGGGAAACTTATTTAATTCTGAAGACACAACCCAGTTTAATGAAGATAATTTTGGATTGGATATGACTCCAATTGTGAGTCATAAAAGATCTTTTAATGGAATAAGTACAGTTATTTCACCATTAATTGGTTATCAGGGTGAGTACGGGCAAATTGGTATTTCACATCGTAACTTGTATGATTTAAATGTTGAATTACTAACAGGTGGAATCGCATTAACTATTGAAGATGCAGACACAAATTCATTAATTCCAACAGCAGTGAAGCTCCCTTTAACAATTGATATGGATATGAATTTAAATGTTAATTTTAATGAAACTGATTTTGGATATGGAATTGAACTAAGTCAATATTTTTTTGATACCAATGATAAATTAGCAATTGGTATTGGTTTAAATTATTTAAATGGTTCTATTTCAAACAGTATGGTATTAACTATTAATGGAATGATTCGCCAAATTGGTGAGCAAGATATTACTGCTTTTTTCAATGATCCTTCGGCTTCATATAGAAATACTTTAAACGATAGTATTTTTATTGATTTCTCTGGGAAATCATTTAGGCCAACATTCGGAGTATCGTATAATCATAATAAAATTCATTTAGATTTTTCATTTACAGGTCAATCAAAAATGGAAATGAATGGACACTTAAATATAGTTACTCATAATATGGGTGCATTAAATCCTAGTTTTGAAAAAGATGGTGTTGATGGAATTCCAGATACAGCTGATGATGAAGAATTATTTGATATGTTTTTATTAAAACCGTCTGCATTAACATTTACTAATCGAACTTCTTATAATAGTAACACATTAATATTTAAGTATCCTGGTAAAACTGCTTTCAGTTTTGCATATAAAGGGAAATTTTTTAAAACAGTTTTAGGTTTTGAAAAACCAATTGGAGAATTTTCCATGTTATATGAATGTGATATTTCTGAAGATGGGCAAAGGAAAGAAGGAAACACATTCTTAACTTATTGTCCAGAAGAAGGTGAGTGTGATATTCAATCTGAAATTATTAATAAATCATATGAAATTATTGCTGTTCAAAATTTAATCGGGAAATTTGGTATAGGGTTAGGGAGGGTTTATATGGGTGGTTCTTTTGTATTAGGTGATATAAAATTTAATGGCCTGTTAGATGGAGATGGAATACCAAGAGAAGATATTTTAGGAATCCCTTTGGGAGGTACATTTGGAATGGGTTTTAATCTACCGATAACAAGACATTTGCAAATGGATATATCTTTATTATCATTCCCTGGTTTAGCAGGATTTACTACTTTAACTTATTCATTTTAATCCTAAAATAAATTAATAGGAGCTCAAATATGATTCAAATTAAAAATTTAGCACTTTCTTTAATCTTAATAATTCTATCATCAATTGCTTTTAGTATTGAAACTGATGGAAATCAATTTAATTCTGCATTGTTAAATCATCCTCAAAATAGAGAAAATGAAATTATACTTACATCTATTCCAATGGATTTTTATAAAAGTGTAGAAAGTTTTTCTGTGAGTTGGATTGCATTATCAGAATTAGATTTATCTGCCTATTTATATATTTCAAATTCACCGGGTGGTGGAGAGCTTTCCAATTATGCTCAAACAAGTGTTAATGGCATTGGTGAAATTACGACAACACCTGAAGAAATTGGTTATGATGTAGGATTATACTATGCAGTTATTGGTAATCCATCAACGGGTTCTTCTTCAATAGAATTTCAGTTAATAGTAGAATCTCAGCAAAGTGTTCAAATGGTATCGCCCATGGGTGAAATTACATCTACTACGCCTATTTTTTCATGGGACCCAACTCCTGGAGTTCCCTATTATCATGTAATTCTTTCTGATAATCCATTTGTATTGGCAGAGGATGAAGATGGCAATATGACCGTTTCAGGGGCTCAGGCAATTTGGCAAATAATTACACCTGAAACATCTGTTCAATATGGCGATTTTGATCCATCTGGAACCATTGAAAATAATGCTCCACCCCTTGTTCCAGGGTTAACATATAATTGGCTTGTTATGAATAATTATGGGAATTCACTTTTATATTCATCCCAAGTTGCAAGTACACCTGTTGAATTTGAATATATTTCAGAAGTGATATTAGACTCTCCAGAGCAAATATATCCTGAGTTTTCAATGGTAAATAATCCAATTGAAATAGATGGTGAAGAAATTATTACATTTCAATGGAGTGAAGTTGAAGGTGCAATGACTTACCAAATATTTTTGTCAGAACTTAGGTTGGAAGCGGGTAGTGAAATTCAATATCCTATATGGAATCAAGTGACTACAAATAATTTAATTGATTTTAATGCCTCTTCAATTTTGATAAATGCAAAATATGCATGGAAAATAATTGCATCAAATTCTGATGGTGTAAGCTCTATTAGCGACTTAAGTTATTTTAATTATAATATTCCATTTGGTAGAATACATATTTTTGCTCGAGTTGAATGTGGTGGAGAGAACTGTGGAGTTGGGTATGCTTCAGCAACAATAGACCCAATCGATGGTTCTGGAGATGTTGTTCCAATTACTGTTGATGCTACAGGACATGCATATAAAAATTTACCATTAGGTTCTTATTTATTAACTGTTGAAAAATCAGGGTTTGAAATAGCAACAGAATCTTTTGAATTGGTTTTTGATCCTAATTTTATTCCAAGTTCTGATAGTCAAATTGGTGCATCAGATTTTGTAAATGTAACTGTTCAAATGGAATGGTCTCCAGGCTCAATTTATGGTGTTGTAGAAAATTCAGATGGTATTCCTGTTGAGTCTGCAATAGTAGTTGCAATAAATTCAGATGGAGAAGAGCGGTCAGCGAATGTATCTAGTGGAGGTTATTCTTTGTCGGTTACACCAGATGTGTGGACAATTTATGCTCAAAAAGAAGGCTATGAATCTGTTAATTTTTATCAATACTCAATTAGTGGTGGACAAAATTATGAAGCTGAAAATTTAATTCTTCAAGAAAATATAAAAAATATAACGGGAGTTGTTTCAAACACTAGCGGAATTCCTCTTTCAGGGGTAATTGTTACCGCAACTACAAGTACTGAATCACGGCAAGAAGTAACAAATGCAAGTGGGAATTATTCATTTGAAGGTGTTTCAATTGGAGAATGGTTTATTGGTGCGGAAAAAATTGGTTATTATTCTCCATCTGAATTCCAATTAGATATTACAGAGCTTTCTAATGAAAATACTCAAGCAGAGGTAATAAGTTTAACACCTCAAGCCAATATTGTAAATGGAAATGTAAATAATACAGTTGTTGGAATTCCTGATGTCATAATTACAGCTACACCATCATCAGGTTTACCAATTTCTGCAATTACAGATTCTTATGGTAATTATTCGATAAACTTACCAGAGGGGAATTATCAGTTTTCAGCATATAAGCCTAATTATACTTCACAAAATATTCATTCTTTAATTTTGACAGTAGCAGAAACAGTTGATGGAATTAATTTTATTTTAGTACCAAATGAAAGTTATATTGAAGGGCAAATTACAAGCGAAAATGTAGGTATATCTGGAGCAATAATTTCTACAAATGAAAATTCAGATATAAGTGATTCATTTGGTAATTATAGTTTATCAGTCACACCGGGTACTTATGAAATAAATGTTCAAAAAACGGGATATTCCAGTAGTGGTGAAGACATGATTTCTATTGGTGCGGGGCAAATAATTTCAAATATTGATTTTGAATTAAATGCAAATGCAAGTACCATAACTGGAAATGTTTATGCAAATGGATCAACTGTTTTTGGAGCTGAAATTGTTGGTGAAAAAATTATTTATAGTGATGTAAATAATAATAATGTATGGGATGGGGGTGTAGATGAATTTTTATTATCAATGGATATTTCTTCAGTTTCTACTTCAACAAGTGGTACATATCAACTTGATTTATTACCGGGTTCATATATCATTTGGGCAAATAAAAATAATTTTATTACTAATTCTTCTGATAGCTTATATTTAAATATCCAAGCTGGACAATCAGTAAGTGGCCAAAATATTATATTAACAGCATTTGAATCTCAAATAAATGGTTCAGTCTTAAAAGAAAATGGAGAAGCGTTACGAAATGCAAATGTAATTATTTCAGAAATTGGACAATCAAATAATAATATATCTACCGTCACAAATATTCAAGGTGAATATTCTGTAATTGTAGCACCTGAAAAATCATATTCAATCACAGTCTCAAAAGATGGCTATTCAACTGAATCTCATATAACAGAAAGTGATTTAGAAATTAGTCAAATTGTTCAATTTAATTCAGTTTTAGTAGCCTTACCTGCATCAATTGAAGGATTGATTGTAGATAATTATGGCAATTTATTACCCAACGCAATAATTTTAATTAGTAATGAATTTGATACCTATGAAGTTCAAACTGGAATTTATGGATTTTATTCTGTAAATATTTCGGATGGAGAGTATGATATAAATATTGAAAAATTAGGCTATCTATCTTCAACCTCAACAATTACTGTTTTACCAGGACAAGAATTAGAAATGAATTATGAACTTGAACAGAATTTTTCCTCAATTACAGGAACTATTCATAACGAAATTGACGCTTCAGTATTAGATAATGTTTCAGTAATTGCAACAAGATCAAGTGGAGGTGGTGGATCAACACATACAGATGAAAATGGTGAGTTTGAATTAAATGGATTATTACCTGGTTCTTATACGATTCAATTTGAATTAAATGGATTCCAATCTGTTCAATTTGAAAATGAATATTTACCTGGAGGTATTGAATTAGATATGAGTACAAGTTTGGTACCATTTATTGCATCCATTTTTGTTAATACGAATAATAGTTTAAATAGTTTGTCTGGAGTAACAGTTTCAATTGAAAATCAATCCACTGGTGAATTATTGTCAGAAACTTCAAATATTCTTGGGGTAAGCGAATTTATTGGATTATCATCGAATTCAATTTCATATTTGGTGACTGCAAGTAAAGTTAATTATTTTGCTGATCCACAATTAATTACTTTAACTTCTGAAATAAATGATTATTCCTTAGAATTTGATTTACAATTAATTAATAGCAAAATAACCGGCATGGTTGTTAATTCAGATGATATTTCTATAGGGTTAAATAATGTTACTATTGTTGCAATTAGTTTAGATGGTTTTAGTGGACAATCTGTAACTGACGCATCTGGAAACTATGAAATTCAAAATTTAAACCCTGGAAGAAATTATGAACTCACGGTTACAAAAAATGGTTATACAAGTTTATCGACAACTATTGTAGAATTAAGTAGTGAAGTTGTAGAACTAGAAAATATTGAAATGATTCCGAATAATCGTACAATTTTCGGTGCTGTAAAAAATCAAAATGAAGAATATCTTGAGGGTGTCAATATTTTACTTGAGGCAATTGGGTTTAATTTAATATCTACTACAAATATAAATGGTGAATATTCATTTAACAATCTAGCTCCAGTTGAAGATTATTATTTATCGACACAATCTATGGAAGAAGGTTGGCAAAATGTGGATGTGATGATATCAATTGGTGAGGAAACTTCAGTTGAAGTTGATGATTTTATTATTCACATTAATGGATCTGAAATAAGTGGTAATGTAGAAGATGTAGATAATAATGATATGCTTATGGGTGTACAATTTACGGCGACGAATTTAGATAATTTTCAAGTATATTCAACAGCTTCACAACCGAATGGTAATTATAAATTAGATAAATTAAGTGCTGGTAATTATCAAATAACGGCAACATTAGAATCTTATGAATCAGTTGTATTTAATATTACTGTTGGTGAATTAGAAAGTGTAATACAGAATTTATCTTTAACTTTTAATCAACCATTAACTATTTCGGGTTTTGTGAATGATACAGATGATAGAGTTTTTGATGATGTTCCATTAACATTAATTAATAATGAACAGTCAATAACAACTTTTTCAGACTCTTTAGGGAATTTTATTTTTAATGAAGTTTATCCGAATAGAACATTTTCAATTAGTACTGGTTTGCCAAGCGATGATTTTTTAAATATTTCAATTCAAGACCAATTAGAAAATACAAATTTATCAGATATTGAAATTGAAATTGATGTACATTCTTCAAGCATTGAATTAATAATTAATGATTCTAATGGTAATAATTTAGAGGGTGTACTTGTTGAATTATCAGTAAATGAAATATCTACTAATTCTGATTTTACTACATCTAATGGACAGGTTAATTTTAATCAATTATATGAAGGGAGTTATATAGCAAATCTTTCTAAATCAGGATATTTTGATTATATTTCAGCCATTATAGAATTAGAAGATGATTCGACTATTACAAATGAATTATTAATGGTGCCTAAGGAGGGTACTATTGGAGGATTGATTTTTACCAGTTATTTATCTAATGAAATTTCATTATTTAATGTATTAATTGAATTATCGAATGAAGATGGTATAGTTGAAGTATTTAATACGAATGAGTTGAATATATTTGAATTTGAAGGATTATTACATAATGAAAATTATATTCTTCATTTTTCAAAAATGGGTTATGAAGACTTTGAAATTGAGTTTACATTTAATGAGAATTCACCGCAATCATTCTCTATTCCAATGGCTATTTTGCCAAATACTATTGTTGGCTTAGTAACAAATGATGGTCAAAATATGATAAGTGTAGGAGTTCATGCTAGAGATTTAGATGGGTTTGTTATTTCTACACTTACAGATGAAAATGCTGAGTTTGTAATTAATGGTGTGTCTGGATACTTTGATGTTTGGTCAGCAAATGAAGATAATAGTTTAATTAGTCCTTATACTCCCGTTGCATTATCTGGTGGAGGTAATGGTTATGTGGAGTTAGAATTAGACGAAGCGAGTAAAATAATTGGTACTATTTTATATAATAATTCAGGTATTTCAGGTGTTTCAGTCTCTGTAGAAAATATTAATACCGGTGCATTAGTAAGTGTTTTTTCTGTAGATAATGGTGAATTTGAAATTCCAGGAATAAAAACAGGGAATTATAATTTAATTGTATATAAGGAAGGATATACTGTTATTGGATCTTTGCCTTCAATTTCAATTTCAACTCTTGGAATTGAGCATTTAGTTGACCCAATTGAAATGACATTTGTAAATAATTCATTATCTGGAAATGTGACTAATATGGTGACAGAAATTGGAGTTTTAGATGCCGGTGTATTTTTATTTGATGAAAATGGAATTGAATTAGTTAATTTAACGACAGATGCAGGCGGAGGATTTTTATTCACAGGCTTAGTTGATGGTGATTATAGCTTAACCGCATCTCATCCAGGGTATTTAGAATTAAATAATCCAGTTAATGTTTCGTTAGTAAGTGGAATAAGTAATCCGATTATTATAGAATTAGAACCAAAATCCTTTACAATTTTTGGTATGGTTATGGATGATAATTCACAATTATTAGAAAATGCTTATATTTCAATATTTTCTTCTGATACATTAATTTCAACTGTTGAATCTAATGTAGAAGGTCTATATTTGTTTGATGAATTACAAGTCGGAGAATTTCAAATATTAGCAACTAAAGAAAATTATGATTCAACATTTTCAAATATTTCTTTAACGAATTATAATAATATCGTTGAACGAAATTTATTTATAGTTCCAAAACCAGGTTCTATATCAGGAGAATTAGTTATTAATAATAATTCTGAAGCCGATGGCTATATTGTTGAAGTTCAGTCCGCGGTTGTTATATTAAAAGATTTAAATTCAAATCAATTATTTGAATTTGCTCTAAATAACAATAATCATTCTTTTTATTTTGATGAATTAATTTCATCAAATTTTGAATTATCAATTGAATCAGAAATGGGAATAGTATTAGATGATTTTCCAAATGATGTAATTTATTTTAATAATCAAATTGATTTTAATTTAGCTATTGCCGAAGAGAAAATACATAATTTCGAGTTTACTTTTAATGCAAATTCTGTAAATTTAGCAGGATTTATTCAAATGCAAGAATCTATTAATGATAGTGAATATGTTTATTATACTGTTGAGACAGGCACAATTAGTGTTGGTTCAAATGAAGCAGAAATTGTTAATGGTCATTTTCAAATATATAATTTAGAATTAAGTTCTTATGATATTGTAATTTCAGCTGAATTTGATGATGAAATTTTTATGTACTCTATTGAAGATTATAATTTAAATGAAGCAGGGAATCATACATTGAATTATAACTTTGATTATATTTTACCTAAATTAATAATTAAACTAACGGAAGATGGTATAACTCCTATTTCATCTGCTACTGTTCAAATTATTTCGGATAGAGCTGAACTCACTTTAATTACAGACGATAATGGTGAATGCGAAACACTTCCTGAAATGCATACAAACACAGAATATATTGTAAATATTATTAAAAATTCAGGCACTATTGGACAGTTTATTCCAGCATCTCCATTTTCAATTTGGTTCGAAAACTTATCTAATTTAACAATTGAAAAGCAGTTACCTTTACAATTCGATTTATCTCAATTAGAACCAATCCCTGCAACCAATGAGTTTGAATTAAATTTACATATTGCTTCAAATTATAATGAAAATATAAATTTATTTTTTACTAATGTTTTAAATACAACAACACAGTATATTTTAAATCCAAGTGGCGAAATATCTTTTCCTGCACAGGGTCAATCTGGAGTTATTCAATTTTATTTTACCTCGCAAGATATTAATGATGGAATGAATTATTCAAATATCTCACAACCATTTTCAATTACATTAACATCTGAAGGATTATTATCTGAATCATCTTCTTCAATCACACCAAATAATCCAATATTTGCGTATGGTCAAGAAGCTCAGTTTGATTTAAATTTATTTGATGATATTGGAAATTCATTAAATAATCAAATTGAATCGATAATTTGGACTTTAACTAATCCTAATTTAGGCGGAATTATTGAGGATGAAGCAGATCCAACAATTGCTTACTTTATTGCAAATACTGGGAATGGAGATGATATTACAGGTGAAGTGAGAGCCACTATAGCTCAAGAATTAAATGGTTCAAATATTACAATTCAATTAAGTAATTTAATATTAGTTAAAAATTTAATTTTAGCTAATATTCAAGTTTCTGGACCTGATAAATTAGAAAATGATCAGTCTTGATTTTTTGCTATTTCCGCTACAGATTCATCGGGTATAACAATGAATGCGAATATATCTGTCGAACCTTTGGAAGATTGGCAAGGATTTATAGAGGTTGTTGAAGGTGGAATTCAATTTACACCACATCCAAATTTTATTGGTAGCGTTGAATTAATAGTAAATGCAGAAGACGCAAATACAGGGAATATTATTAATGGACTTGGTGAGGTTTTAGTATATGAACAAATTACACCCAATGACCCTTCAACAATTTTAAATGGTGGATATGGATTTACATTAGAAATTCCAGAGGGCATGTTGAAGCCTGAGGCGGGTTCTGCAGAGCTTTCATTGAATGCAAGTGAACAAGTTCCATCTTTAAAAGCATCTACTGCTACAGGTAGCTTAGCAAGTGCAGTAATAAATATTAAAAGTAACAAACCTGAAACCTCATTTAATTATTTACCTGGATTATCATTTAGTTCTTTAGGAGTTAATTTAAATGATCCTGCAATTGCATATTGGGATAATAATCGATTAATTTGGGTTGAATTAGATGAATTTGGACAATCTTCTTTAAATCGTACATTTTCTACAGATTTATCAATATCTGAAATACCGGGATGGAATGAATATGCTTTATTATCAAGCTCTGATCCATTAGGAATTTATGATATGCAAATTCGTCCAAATCCATTTACACCGAATAATGATATTGGGACAATGATTGCATTTAGATTATCTTCAGATGTTGGAAAATCAATTGATTATAGTGCAACGATTTATAATTTAAATGGCACAAAAATTAGAAGTTTGGTGAGAAATTTAAATGTACCAAAAGAAAATTGTAGTTTTGAGAATCCTATTAGTGAATCAATGGACTGTTCTTTAGATGAGTGCTGTATTCGCTGGAATGGAGATACTGATTCTGGAGATATGGCACGGAATGGAAAATATATTGTTAGAATTCAAGTAAAAGATTCTAATGGAAAAAAAGAGATTGTAAAACCTGTCGTTTTATTTAAATAAAATATTTTAAGGAAAAAAATGAAAATTAAATTAATCTTATGCATCATGTTCTTTTCTCAAATGTTTGGAGAAATATCTGGAATATCAGGAGCATTTACTGATATTGGTTACAGTGCGAAAAGTATTTCAATGGGACTTGTGCAATCTGCATTAAATCAAGGGGCTTTAGGTTCAATAATGAATCCTGCGAGTTTGGGATTTCAAGATGAACAACATTCAGTAACTATTAGTAATTTTAAATTGAGAAATATAGATAACTATACCGTATTAGCATATAGTACAAAAATAACTGAAAAAATCCCGATGGGAATATTTTTAATTTCATCGGGTGATGATTTATGGCGAGAAACTCAAATTGGGTTTTCTTCAGGGTATAAATTAGTAGAAGATTTAAATATTGGAATTACATGCAAAATTTATAATGTATCTGCTGGGAATAATGAAGATGGTCAACTTGAAGGAATTCAAGGTGAATTACAAGTTTCAGGTACTGGAATTGGTTTTGGCTTAGATAGTGGAATTCAATTTCAATTAGATGAAAATCAACAATTTGCATTTGTAATAAAGGATATTTTAAGCTCTGTGAAATATTCCTCTAAAGGAGGTGGTGGACTTGCAGAGGGAGATTATAGTGAAGGAATCCCTGCGAAATATACTTTAGGATATCGAATTTCAAATAACTCTTTAATTGCACTTGTAGATATTGTAGATGGTTTTAAAGGAGATAGCCCTGCTGAGATAAGAGTTGGATCAGAGTGGACTGTATATAAAAATATTTTATGTGTTAGAAGTGGTATTAGAACTGAGTTAATGACAGGTGAAAATACAATGTATGGTATTGGGACGGGGTTAAAATTTAATCCAAAACGATTTGGACTCGGTTTTAATGTAGGTTATTTTTTCAGACCAGATTGGGTAGATATGAATGAATTAAGATTTGAATTGGAATTTGAGTTGAAGTAACTTTACATTTTTCTTATTTAAATGGATTAAATCAATTTGCTTAATCGAGTAATCACGTTTTCTTTATTTTGGTTTACCTTGGTAGGGTATTTTATTATTCCAATATTAATACAATCAATTCCATGTCCGAGATGGATAATAAAAATTGATTCATATATTCCATTTATTTGGTGGATGATAATTCCTTATTTTTCGTATTATTTTTTATTAATTCTACCTCCTATAATAATAAAAAGTAAAGTTAGAATAAAAATACTTTCAAATGTATTAATTTATAGTTCACTATTTTGTTATTCAATTTATATCATTTGGCCAATAAGTTCAACCAGCACATTATTATTAGTAAAGAATAATCCGTTATCATTTATCCATAATATGGTAACACTTGATTATCTGCATCAAAATGCATTTCCTTCAATGCATGTGACTATTTCTATTATTATTGGACTTGCTTTAATAGAAGAAAAAATACAATTTCAAAAATCTATGTATTTATTAATTTTATTAATCTTTTTTGCTACATTTTTAACTAAACAACATTATTTAATCGATTCGCTATTTGGAGGATTAATTGGATATTTTTCATTTTTATATTATAAAAAGTTATCAATTAAAAATATTGATTAGATTATCGATTATGATTTAAAAAAGATATCATATTTTCGTTTGTGTTTCAAAACTATTTTTAAGTTTTAAAATTGAAAATGCTGATAGCATAGATACATATTAATTCTTAATTTTAATATCAGAAACAAAAAAGCCTCAGAAAACTGAGGCTTTTTTGTTTATAAAATGAAGTTAGTAAATTATTTAACTAACATTATTTTTTCAGATTTAATCTCATTACCAAATTGTACTTTTAAGAAATACATACCACTTGGTTGAGCACTTGCATTCCAATTAATCGAATAATTACCAGCAACTGAAAATCCATTAATTAGGTTTTCAATTAATCGACCATTTACATCAAAAATACTCACAGAAACATTTCCATCAGATGGAATACCATAAGATATGGTTGTTTCTGGATTGAATGGATTTGGAAATGCAGGATTAATTGTTAATGTATTTGGTAAATCAATTACTGCACTACCAGATAATTTTTCAACATGAGTTACAAGTAAACTATTCCATGAATCCGCTGGACCTACAAGATCAATTATTTCATCATTTTGTGATGAATATAATTTGAAATCTACTTGGTCACCAACTTCACAGAATCCTTCAGTTTGAGTACTTATATCTCTACCCATTACTGGAATAGCTGTATATTTACCATCCCATATTGCTGAACCCACTAAAATATCATTATTATAAGCTAAAACAATATCGTCATTTGTTGGTTGAACACCATCAATGTTGATATCTTTAACTAAATAAAATGCTTGTTCTGTAGATTGAACAAATTGAAATTCTTCAGGTAATTGTTTTTCTAAACCTGAAATTGAAGTTGAGGTTGGAGTTGCACCATCCGCACATGCATCAAACCCCCAAGTGAAATCAAGTGAGCCATTAGCAATATTTAACCAATAACCTTTACCTTGAATAAGGTTGTTTAAGTTACCAGACCAACCATCTGCTGTATTAAATAATCCAACACCCTGACCCAGAATGAAATTAAAGTTTTCAGATGCAAATGCTTCTCCACCAAGAGCTTCCATTGTACCTGCATTATCTTCACCCCATCTATATGATAATAAATTATTACCAAAACTAATATCATAAGCAGTACATGGTGCTAAGGCAGAGGTAAAATCAATCGTCCAAGAAGTTCCACCTGATACATTTAACCAATATCCAGATGTTTGGAAAACATTATTTAAGTTACCAGACCAACCGTCTGCTGTATTAAATAATCCAACACCTTGGCCGAGTAAAAATACAACACTTGGTCCATCCGCCATTAAACCCTCTAATAAGTCTTGAGAGCTATCATTTTCCAATGTACCAGGAAAACTAACAAGATTATTACCAAAATCTAAATTATGAGTAAATTGGAATCCAAATGAGCATGTCCCATCATCATCCGTGGCTTCAGCATTATAGTTTGATGCAGTATCATCAGTACAACCTGCAATTTCTAATTCATCACAAACAGCATCACCATCTGTATCTGTTGTACATGTTCCATCGCATTCATAATATTGAGCGGCACCTGTACCATTACAAACACCACATTCATCATTTACAGACGTACCACCACATTCGCCAGCACAATCAATACCCGCTGAACAGTTACCAGCACAATCATAACCACCTGTAGGCCAAGTACATGAACCATCATTTATTGTTGCATCTGCATTGTAGTTACATGCAGCCATTAAAGTACACCCTGAAACTGTAGCTACTGGATCGAATGAATATACAATATATGAACCAAATCCAGGTCCATCACCTGCACATGTCCAAGTACCATCTCCATTATCTATACAATTTGCACCTAAAGCAACAATTTCACCATCTTCTGTAATATAACCTAAATCATATTCGTTTCTATCTGGTGTAAATGATAATGTTACATCTAAAGTTGCACCTTCAGTCAATTCAATTGGATTACCATTTTCATCAGTTGCTTCAAATGAAAGACCTGCAAATACTTCAACTCCTGAATCACCTGATGATGAACTATTTACAATTTCTTGTAATTCACCTTCTGAAACTTCGGACGCTTCTAGAGTAACTTCAGTTCCTTCAGGTACATCTAATGCTCCTGCAGGAATATCAACATCAACAGTGACATCTGTTAATATTACTTCTGGCACATCAACATCAATGCTACTATCATAAGATGTCAATTCTGCAGGTTCTTCAATATCAATTGGAGGAAATGTACATGATCCATCATCATCACCTGCAGTAGCATCATAGTTTTCTGCTCCTGCATCTGTACATCCAGATTGTAAAACAGTAACACAGTCTGCAGATGCAGAACCTATTTGGTTCCCACTCGCATCTGTAGCTACAAATCCATCAGTACAAAATTCTGTTGCACCATCTGGAATTGAAACTTCAAGAACAGTTACAACATCAAAACCTGCAGGTAGTGATTCTCCAGAGAAAGAGAAACCAATCCATGTAGTTGCACTTGTAGTAACTGTCCAGTCTGTATTTCCAACAGCACCACCATTTGAACCAGTTACACTTGCACCTGAAAAATTAAATTGTAAGCCACCAATTGCAACATCTGAATTATATTTTAATTCAATACTTGCGTCAGCACCATAACGAGTTGTATTACCGAATGAAAAATTAGCAAATCCATTATAAGGTAGAACTTCTTCTACCGCGATACAACCTGCGGAAACTGAACCAATTTCATTACCACTCGCATCTGTCGCTACAAACGCATCAGTACAAAATTCTGTTGAACCTTCAGGGATTTCTAAATCTAAAACAGTTGCAGTTCCTGACCCAGATGGTATTGTTGCACCTGTAAATGAGAATCCAATCCAAGTTGTTGCACTTGTTGATATAGTCCAATCTGTTTCACCAATAGCACCACCACTTGAATTTGGTACACTTGCACCAGAAAAATCAAATTGTAATCCACCTACATCCACATTTGAGTCATAATTTAATTCAAGAGTTGCTGTTGCACCATTTTGATTTAATGCACCAAACGAGAATGTCACATTATCATTAACGACCGCTTCAACACATGGCCCATGTGTTACACCTAAATCAGTACCTGTATCATCAGATAAAACACCACCTTCTAAACACGCAAACCCACTTTCTATTGGGTCAAAAGTAACTGAAGATAATAAATGATTACCTGCTGGTAAAGTAGCTCCACTAAATGAAAATCCCAACCAAGTTGTTGCTGACGTACTTACTGTCCAATTTGCCGTTTGTGCTTCGCCACCTGCTGCACCTGTCAATGAAATACCAGTTACATTAAATTGAGCTCCACCAATATCAGCGGATGAAATATACATAACATCTGCTGTACCATTTGAACCATCAAAATTTTCAAAGTAAATTCCAAATTCAGCACAATCATTTTCACTACAAGCTAAATCAGAATTCCAACATTCAAAAGACGCACCACCACCGTTACATTCACCACATTCATCTATAACTGCATCACCACCAATAACTCCAGCACAATCAGCTCCAACTAAGGTAACGCAATCACCTGCTGTAGCATCTAAATTTTCACCACCTACTCCAGATAATGCAATATTTTCAATACATAGATTACCAGCATTTCCTGCTTCAAAAGTTAAAGTTGATAATAATTGAATTCCTGCAGGTATTGTTACACCATTAAATGAGAAACCTAACCATGTTGAAGCAGATGTACTTACTGTCCAACCTGCATCAGCAGAAACACCACCTGAAGCACCTGTTAATGTTGCACCTGAAATATTAAATTGTGCACCAGCGATTTCGGCTTGTGCTGAATACCAAACTTCTGCAGTTCCATTGGCTTCATCAACTGCACCAAAATAAACATTATATCCATCAAAGCAATCAACCCCAATGACTCCAGTTCCGCCACATTCACCACATTCATCTACTACTGCAGTTGATCCACATGCTTCATCACATCCAGAAGGAGCAGGTTGATTACATCCACAGCCTAAATCTTCACCAACACAATCATCAACACTATCGCAAACACCATCACTATCTGCATCTGCACAATATGAAATTGTAGAGCAATCAGTAACCCACGCTGGTAAAACTGAACCACCTGCACCTGAAATAGTTAAAGATGATTCATCGATACAAGCATCAGCAAGATTACCAACAATATCTAAAACAGTTAATGTTCCTGCCCCAGCAGGAATTACATCACCACTAAAACTAAATCCAAGAACAGTTGTCGCACTTGTGCTAACTGTAAAATTATTATCAGAAGCAGAACCACCACTTGCTCCAGTAATAGAAACACCTGTTACATTAAATTGGAAACCTGAAATATCTGCTTCAACATCAAATGAGATTGGCATTTGTGCAGAACAAGAAGTATTGTCACCTCCACAAACTCCACATTCATCTAATCCTGCTGTACAATTACCATCACAATCGAAACCAGCATCAGGGAATGTACAAGAACCATCATCTACGGTTGCAGTGTCATCATAATTACAAGCAGTATTATCCATACATCCAGGGATATCAACTAATGCTAAACAATCACCCAATGTTGTTGCTAATGTGCCACCGCCACCAGCAGCCATAACTGGAGCATCCAGACATAATTGTGGACCTACAATATTTGTTAATTCTAATGATAACATTACTCCTGATCCTGCTGGAATTACTGCACCACTAAAACTAAATCCTAAAGCGGTTGATGTACTTGTACTAATTACAAATCCATTTTCAGAAGCATCTCCACCAGATGCACTTGCAATATCCGCACCTGTTATATCAAATTGAATACCACCGATATCGTCATCGGATGTATAATTCACATCTACAGTGCTTGTTGTTTCGTTATAATTACTTAATGTTAAATGAACATCAGCAAATCCAAACTGTTGCACTACAAACATTAGTAATAAATATTTCATTAATTTCATGTATCCTCCTACATATTGTTATTTAATTAAAAACTTTATATCTCTCCAAATTGTTAAAAAACATAGACAATTTGAACCATAAATATAATAGAATTTTAGGATTAGTTTAATTGATTAAATTGATAAGTAGATATTTTTTTAATAACTTTTGAATTAGATGTGATTTATATCAAAGGAAATTTTATTTTTAATTATAGTTATAAAATTGGTATGGAAATAAAAAGCCCTTGAAAATCAAGGGCTTTAAAGTGGCTTTTGCGGAGAGTAGAGGATTTGAACCTCCACAGGGCTAATGCCCCGGCAGATTAGCAATCTGCTGCAATACCGTTATGCGAACTCTCCAATTCTGCGGAGGATGAGGGACTCGAACCCCCAAGGGCGTGAACCCGGCAGTTTTCAAGACTGCTGTCTTACCAATTAGAGCTAATCCTCCGTAAATGACTGCTTAATATCTTTAAGCAGATTATTAAATTTATAATCCTTTATATTTTAAGACAAAGTGCTAAGTATGAAAAATAAATATTATTTAAAATAAAAAGGGTAGAATTTATCTACCCTTTTTATTAGATGTAATTTGAAAAATTAAAATCCTTTAACTTTACTTCCAATTTTATAAAACTGAAATACAATATGCCAGCCAATAGCTATTATTACTAATAATACAAGGCCATTTATATCAAATATCTTTCCACTTAATACTGCGGTGTGTTCGTTTATCATTGTCCAAATTAATGGTACTGATAAATATGTATTATGTTTTGATCGTTGCCCAGCTAATGCAACTAAGGTTCCATCAGGTGTATCACCATTTTTAATTGCAGTAATAATTTTTTGCTGTGCGGGCCAAATTCTAAACCAAACATTAAAAGCCATTATTGTTCCAAACATTGCACCAATATGAATATTAACAGCCCTAAACCCAAATTGCCCACAATGAATCATAAGATATTCAACTCCTGCAATTAAGAAAAATGTAATTATGGTGATTAGTCTTAAATTTTTAGCAAGTGGACTTTTGTATAGAAAATCATATAAAAATACCGCTAAAAATGTAAATGAAATCATGATGTGAGTCCACATATTTATTGTACCTTCAGAATCGGCCATCATACTACCTTCATCACCAGTCATGCCCATTGATAAGCTTCCAGCCCAGTAAATAACATATAATAATATTAGACCTGTTACCCATGTCCATGCTGCACCCCATCGAAACCAAAATAATGTTCGTGGTAATAATTCAGGCATTACCTTTTGTTTAGTTTCTTTATCCATAGTTCCTGCAAAAGAACCATTTATAAAATTAAAAAAATATAATAACCCTATCCACATAACACCTGCTATTACATGTAACCATTTAAAAATTGGATGAATTAATTCCATAATTTACTCTCCTTATTTTGTTTTAATAAAAAGGGAGGAAATGAATCCTCCCTATATAATTTTACAGGTTTTCAGCTTCAGCCTGTAAATAATCTTTCATACCATCTAAACTTGCCTTCATTGCTGGTTTTTCTTTATTCCAACCTGCAGGACAAACTTCTCCATATTTTTTATTATGATCAACAGCATCAATCATTCTAAGCATTTCATCAACATTTCTACCTAATGGAATATCATTTAGAATTGCATGGCGGATAACTCCATCTTCATCAATTAAGAATGACCCACGAAGTGCAACGCCTCCGCCTACGGTGGTTTCTATCTCGTCACCAGATTCAGTTAGCACTGATGCTGGTTCTGCACCAACTAATACATCATAGTTTCGTGCAATAGATTTATCCAAATCTGCAATTAATGGATATTGAATATTTCCAATTCCACCTTTATTTACATCCATTTCTTTCCAAATTAAATGGCTAAAATGTGAGTCAACTGAACAACCCAAAACTTGGGTGTTTCGCGATTCAAATTCACCTAAACGGTGTTCGAATGCAAGTAATTCAGTTGGTCAAACAAATGTGAAATCCAATGGATAAAAGAATAATACTACTTTTTTCCCTTTATAATCTGATAAACTGATCTCCTTAAAGCTATTATCAGGCATTACTGCTTGTGCTTTGAAATCAGGAGCTGGTTTAGTTACTAACATTAAGGTTATTCTCCTTTTTTTATTTACAATTAGAACAATGCCCATAGAGGGATAACTCAATTCCCTCTACAGACAAATCAAATTTTTGAATTAATTCATGAGAAATAATAGGATCATCAATTGGTAAATCAATAATTGTTGAACATTTATTACAATAAAAATGATGATGTGGGCTTAAATTCCCATCATAATGATGTGCTCCATCAAAATTATAACTTGTAATTAAATTCGATTCTTCTAGTTGATTTAGATTTCTATATACAGTCCCAAAGCTGATATTAGGTATTTTTTTACGAGCACGATTTAAAACAATATCCGCTGTTGGATGGTCTCTTGCTTCTTTTAAAATTTCTAATATTATTTCTCGTTGATGTGAAAATCTCATAAGTAGGAATAATTCCTACTTATATATTAAACTTTTTTTTAGATGTGCAACAACACATGAAAATAAAAATATTAAATTTCTTAAATTTAATGCTCTGCAAAATTTTTAAAAAGGTGAATCGCTAAATTATTTATGAGTAATATTTCTGAATTACTAAAACAAAACCCTTCACATTATAAAATATTAAAAAGTGCCGGAAATCTTGGTGAAAAAGAAAATATCCCTACATTTGTAGTCGGAGGATATATTCGTGATTTATTTTTAGGGCGTAAAATCAACCAGGATATTGATATTATGGTTGAAGGTGATGCAATTGAGTATGCGATAAAATTATCTAAAAAATTAAAATTAGGTAAAGTGATTGAATATGGGCAATTTAATACTGCACTAATTCCATGTGGAGAAGTAGAAATTGAGATTGCTGGCTCACGAAAAGAAGAATATAAATCAGATTCTAGAAAACCGAATGTATCTTTTGCAACAGTAGAAGAAGATATGTCTCGTCGAGATTTTACAATAAATGCAATGGCCTCTTCCTTATGGAGCTCAGATTTTGGAAAACTTTATGATCCATTTAATGGAATAAAAGATTTAAGTGCAAAAAAAATAATTACACCATTAGACCCTGATAAAACATTTAGTGATGATCCATTACGAATGATGCGTGCATGTCGATTTTCAGCTCAATTAGAATTTGATATATCAGATGAAACATTAAAAAGTATGCAAAATCAAGCACATCGAATTGAGATAATATCAAAAGAACGCATAACCGAAGAGATAATAAAAATATTAAAGTCAAATATTCCAAGTATTGGGTTTTATAAATTAAAAGAAGTTGGATTATTAAAATATGTTTTTCCTGAAATTGATATTATGCCAGGTGTTGAAATTATTGAAGGAAAAGGCCATAAAGATGTATTTATCCACACACTCCAAGTTGTTGACAATTCAGCTAAATTGTCTGATAAATTAAATATTCGTTTTGCGGCGTTGGTACATGATATTGCAAAGCCAAGAACAAAGAGGTTTTACCCTGATAAAGGTTGGACTTTTCATGGTCATGAAGAAATTGGCAGACGGATGTTAAAAAAAGTAGCTAAAAGAATGAAGTTATCAAATGATCTTCGTGATTATTTAATGTTACTTACAAAATTGCACCTACGCCCAATTGCACTTGCTAAAAGTAATATTTCTGATAGTGCAGTACGAAGAGTTATGTTTGAAGCTGGCGAATTTATTGAAGATTTAATGGTTTTATGTAGAGCAGATATTACTTCAAAAAATCCTCATAAAGTAAAAAAATATATGGGGAATTTTGAAAAAGTTGAAGAATTAATGTTAGATGTAAAGACGCGTGATGAAATGAAAGCATTTCAATCTCCTATTAGAGGAAATGAAATTATGGAAATTTTTAATTTAATGGAAGGAAAAGTAATTGGCAAAATTAAATCATCCATAGAAGAAGCTATTTTGGATGGCGTAATTGAAAATAATTATGATTCTGCTTATAAATTTATGATGGAAAATAAAAATAAATATTTTATTAATTAATTCGCTATTTCAAATAATTACATTTTAATTCAGAAATACATTTAATAAAAAATGTAATTTAAGTTATGAAAATAAATAGACTTTTAATAATACCTGTCATCTTTGGGTTTCTTTTCTCAAATAACGTTCAACATATTTTATTCGCTTTTCATAAATCTGATAACTCTTTAAAGTTTTCCAATCAGTATAAATTGATTCAAAATTCAAATATTGCTCTTCAGGAAATATTCGATGAGTATAATGTTAAAAATATTGAACCATGGTTAAAATCTGCTCAAAAGGATGAATGTATTCAAGAAATTTGTTTGGATAAAATATATAGAATAAAAGAATATTCAGGTGAAATTTCAAATTTGATAAATCGTTTAGATCAATTATTTGAAATATTATATGTAGAACCTGAGGCAATAAATAAGCCATATTATACTCCCAATGATCAGCAATATAACCAGCAATGGTTTTTACCTCAAGTTAGAGCAGATGAAGCATGGGATTTATGGTATCCTGAATTAGGAGTTTCTCCAGGAGATCCTTCCGTATTATTAGCTTCTGTAGACACTGGAGTTGATTGGGACCACCCTGATTTGCGAAATAGTATATGGAATAATTTAGGTGAAGATGCAAATGGAAATGGGGTTACAATTGTCCAAGAGGGGAATACTTGGATTCTAGATCCGGGTGATGATAATAATATTGATGATGATGGGAATGGATTTATTGATGATTTGATTGGCTGGGATGTTTCAGGTGTTACAGGATTACCCGATAATAATCCAACTCCAAAGCCAGGTGTTTCTACTGGTGGAACATGGGCACATGGAACTCATGTTGCGGGATTGTTAAATGCAACAACAGACAATATTACAGGTGTTTCCTCTGTAGGATTTAATTGTAAAATTATGTCAGTTAAAGCATCTGAAGAAGAAAATAATCCAGATATATATATTACAGATGGTTATGATGGAATTTTATATGCAGCAAAAGCGGGTTTTTATTCCGTTGGAGGTACTATAATAAATTGTAGCTGGGGAAGTACTCAATTTTCAACTTCTGGTCAGGCTGTAATTAATATTGCTTATGAAAATTACAATTCAGTTGTTGTCGCCGCTGGTGGTAATGGTGTAGAAGATGGATGGGGTGAGGAGTATACAGCACATTACCCTTCAAGTTTTAACCATGTAATTGCGGTTGCTCCACTTGGAATGAGTGATTCATGGAATAATTGGGCGACATATCATGAAACAATTGATATTTCTTCACCAGGAGAAAGTATTCGGAGTACAAAAATTGGTACAGGGTATATAAATTGGATGGGTTCTTCAATGGCAAGCCCGATTGTTGCAAGTAGTATTGGACTATTAAAAGCATATAATCCATCTTGGAAAAATGAACAATTAGAATTGATGATAATAGAAACCGCAGACCCAATTATTTATGATTTAAATCCTGCATCATATTTAACAGGCAGATTAGGGAAAGGTAGAGTTGATGTGTATAATGCACTTACCACTCCATTATTGCCTAAATTAACTTTTGTAGATGTTGATTTATTCATGTTAGAAGGTGATGATAATTTAATTCATCAAGGAGAATTAGCCCAATTAGGTGTTATTATTTGGAATGAAGATGACTGGGGAGATGCTCAAGATATTAATATTGAAATCTCTACAATTTACCCCAATATTACTTTTGAAAATTCAACATCATTTATTTCTCAAATTTCATCTGGTGGTGTAGATATAAATTATGCAGATCCATTTTTAATTCAGTTTGAAAATAATGTAACCCCTGGAGAAGTCGAATTTACACTTACAATAAATTCAAATTACTCGAATAGCTCAAATTATAGTGTAGAGTCTAATTTTATTTTAAATGTTCTGGAAACCCCATTGGTTTTAGGAGATTTGAATTATGATTCAATTATTAATGTAACCGATGTTATAATATTAGTCAATATTATTGTTGGTGGGTTTACGGATGAATGGCTTGAAACTGGTGCGGATGCAAATCAAAATGGAAATATTGATGTTGCTGATATTATTACAATTGTCGGTATTATATTAGGTGAATAGAATAATTTTTTTTCAAATTTTATAAATCCAAATTGGTCTCAGGCAAAAAGAAAGAGTAAATTTACCCTTCTTGGAAATATTAATAATTAACTAATTTACTCAATGTCAAAATTTT
Organism: Fidelibacterota bacterium; assembly: GCA_014381925.1. Taxonomy (GTDB): domain Bacteria; phylum Fidelibacterota; class Marinisomatia; order SCGC-AAA003-L08. Next base: position 24,841 of record JACNKR010000075.1, read on the forward strand.
ATATTACAACACCTCTTTACTATGTAAATGATGAACCCCATATTGGGCATGCTTATACTACTATTCTTGCTGATGTATTAGCTCGATATCATAGGTCATTTGGTGATGATGTTTATTTTTTAACGGGTACAGATGAACATGGTCAAAAAGTTCAACAAGCGTCAGAAAAAAGAAATGTAGATCCAAAATCTCATGTAGATGAATTCGTTATTCGTTTTAAAAATATTTGGGAAAAACTTCATATAAGTAATGATGATTTTATTCGTACCACTGAAAAAAGACACACGGATAAGGTTAAGGAGGTTTTAAATGCATTATGGGAAAAAGACGAAATTTATTTAGCCGAATACGAAGGGTTATATTCTGTTTCAGAAGAGAGGTTTATTACTGAAAAAGAAGCGGAAGAAGGAAACTTTAGAGAAATAAAAAAAATTAAAGAAAAAAACTATTTCTTTAAAATGTCCAAATATCAATCAAAATTAATCGAACATATTCAAAATAACCCCGATTTTATTTTACCAAAAAAACGAGCAAATGAAGTTTTGGGATTTTTAAAGCAACCTTTAAATGATTTATGTATTAGTCGGCCAAAATCCCGTTTAGAATGGGGGGTTGAAATTCCATTCGATGCAGAATATGTTACTTATGTATGGTTTGATGCATTATTAAATTATATTACTGCAATTGGATATAGTGCCGATGATGAAAAGTTTAATAAATGGTGGCCGGCATCTTATCATTTAATTGGAAAAGATATTTTAACAACACATTCAGTTTATTGGATTACAATGTTAATGGCAATGGAAATTGAATTACCAAAATCTATTTTTGCCCATGGTTGGTGGTTAATGGAAGACGAGAAAATGTCTAAGTCACTTGGGAATGTTATTCGGCCTTTAGAATTAGCTGATAAATACGGTGTAGGGCCATTGAGATATTTTTTAATGAGAGATATGGTTTTAGGGCAAGATGCATCTTATAGTTTTTCGTCTTTTATGAGTAGATATAATTCTGATCTAGCAAATGATTTTGGAAATTTAGTAAATAGAGTGACTATATTAATTCGTAAGAACTTTGATGCAAAAGTGCCAATTCCGGGTGTGTTGGGAAATGCTGAAGAAGATATTCTTAAATTAACAAATGAAACTTCTGAAAAAGTAAAAAGTGCTATTTTAGAATTAAAAATTCATGATGCAATTGAACTTATTATGAATGTATTTAGGAGTTTGAATAAATATCTGGAGCTTCGTGCTCCCTGGAAGCAAATTAAAGAAAGTAAAGAGGATGGAAGTCCTTCAGCCACTTGTCTATTTACTTCTGTGAATGTACTTTTCAAAACAGCACTTTTATTACATCCTATTATGCCAAGTAAAATAGATTCGGTGCTTTCTATGCTTGGACAAAAATGTCCTAAAAATATATTTGATGTTGATTTAATAAAAGAAAATACTCCTTTAGGTGATGGCAAATCTCCGTTTCCAAGAATTGAAGTGTAATGCAATTAATTGATAGTCATTGTCATATAAATGATAAGCAATTTGAAATTGATTTAGCTGATGTAATTGGTCGAGCTTCAGATGCAGGAGTTGTACAGATGATTTGCATTGGCACGGATATAAAATCCTCGGAAAGAGCAATTGAAATTGCGGATAAATATTCAAATGTATTTGCGACCTGTGGAATTCATCCTCATGACTCAGATAAACCAGATAAAAAATATATTCAAATTTTAGAAGAATTTTCAACACATGAAAAAGTAGTAGCTATTGGTGAAATGGGATTGGATTATTTTTATGATTTTTCTGATAAAAAAATACAGAAAATTGTTTTTAGAGAGCAACTTGAGTTAGCAAAAGAATTAAATCTTCCAGCTGTAATACATAATAGAGAATCAGATGCAGACTTATTTAATATTATTCAATTAGCAAAGTTACATAATGGAGTTGTACATTGTTTTGCAAGTGATATTGAATTTGCAAATAAATTAATAGATATTGGCCTTCATGTTTCATTTACTGGAATGGTTACATTTGTAAAAAGCTTACATGATGTAATTGAGAAAATTGATATTAATAAAATAATGATCGAAACCGATTCTCCCTACCTTTCACCTAAGCCACATAGAGGGAAACGAAATGAGCCTGCATTTGTTGGTAATATTGTGAACACAATTGCAGAATTAAAAAATATTGATCCACAATCTGTTGCTTTAAGGACAATCGAAACAACGAGAGATTTTTTTAATTTACCTTCAGATTAAATGATACATCCAATTCGTAAGAAATGGGGACAAAATTTTCTAAAAGATAAAAATATTCAACATAAAATTGTTGATTTACTTGAATTATCTTCAATAGATAATGTATTAGAAATTGGTCCAGGGTATGGTGCATTAACTAAAATTATTTCACCTCAAGTAAAAAAATTAACAGCAATTGAAATAGATCCCTTATTAGTGGATGAATTAAATCAAATTAATTTACCGAATACTCAAATTATTCAAATGGATTTCAGGGATTTTAATTTAGATGAATTAGGTGAAAAAGTAAAATGTATTGGGAACTTACCCTATTACATTACAACACCGATTTTATTTAAAATCCTGGAATGGAATAATTGGGAAAAATGTATTTTTATGGTTCAAAAAGAAGTTGCACTACGATTAACTTCTCAACCAAAAAATAAAAGTTATGGACGATTAACAGTAATGGCAGGGTTGTTTGGTAAAGTAAAATTTGAATTTAAGGTATCTCCAAATGTATTTATTCCCCAGCCTGAAGTTGAATCTGCAATTATTTCTATCACCCGAAATCCTCAAAATAATTATTCGCTTGAATTTATTAAATCATTTCAAAAAATTGTCAAGTTAGCATTCTCGTCTAGGCGTAAAGTATTAAAAAATACGATTAAAGATTACCTTGTTGAACCGATATTAAATAAATATAGTAAGCGCCGTCCCGAAGAGTGTTCAATTGAAGATTTTATTATTATAGTTAATGCTTGGTACTCAAGTAAATAATTTAATAAATTAAATGCTCTGCATTCACTAATAATTAACGAGATTTATGGCAACTAAGAAAAATGAAGATGTAAAAGCTGAAGCTTCAGAAAAGAAAGTAAAGGTAGTTAAAAAGAAGGCTACCAAAAAGAAGAAACAGGCTAAAATACAAAAAATTGGAAATGATGCAAATCGTTCCCTGAGTAAATATTTACAAGAAATTGGAAAGTTTGAACCTCTTGACCCAATTAAAGAAGTTGAATTAGCTATTGCAGTTAAGAAAGGTAGTCGAAGAGCTCTAACTGAATTAACCGAAGCAAATTTAAGATTTGTAGTTAGTGTAGCTAAAGATTACCAGGGGCAAGGATTACCTCTAACTGATTTAATTAATGAAGGAAACCTTGGTTTAATTAAAGCTGCTGAACGATTTGATGAAACAAGGGGATTTAAATTTATTTCTTATGCAGTGTGGTGGATTCGTCAATCAATTTTACAGGCACTTGCAGAACATTCACGAATTGTTCGTTTACCATTAAATCGTGTGGGTACAATTAGTAAAATTAATAAAGTATCGGCTCGATTAGAGCAAGAATTTGAAAGGCCTCCAAGAGAGGATGAATTAGCAAAGCAGTTAGACATGAGGCCTCATGAAGTAACGGATGCGGTTCGAATTTCAAGAAGACATCATTCATTAGATTTGCCTTTTTCAGATGAAGATAAGAATTGTTTGTTAGATGTTATTCCAGATAATAAACAAGCTGAGCCTGACCAA
>JACNKR010000048.1 GCA_014381925.1 Fidelibacterota bacterium
AAACAACTAAAATTAGTGAAATGAACACGCCGTCCGCCGGTGAGTTTATTCGTTAGCCAGATTAAGGAGAATTAATGCAGAAATATAGAATTATTTCATGGATAATTATGTTTGCGATACTTACCATCAATGTAGGCATATCGCAAGATTCAACAATGACAGACTCACTATTGGCAAACCAAAACACTATTATTAAGAACCAAGAGACAATGATGAGTGAAGTAGTTTATGAGGATCCCCTTCATGGTAAAAGGTTTGGAGTTGAGTTTAACCCTGTATCATTCCTATTCTCGACTGCTAGTGATGAAGGTTTTTTACTTTCAGGAAGCATTTCATCATTCACTGCCTCGGACAAAGCAGAAGTTGCTTTTCCGTTCTATATAGTACATGGGAGCGACAGGTATAAACAATACACCGTTGGTTCCCATTATCGATACTTTTTAGGTAAACATCGTAAAGGCTTCTACATAAGCAGTGGAATACGACTAACTCACATTGAAGGTGAGAAACGCTCATATTGGTATTCATATGAAACAGATGATGGCCTCGTATCCGATGATAAAATCGGTTTGACCTTTGGAATTGGATACCGGAAGTATGGCTACAATGGGTGGTACTGGGGAATGAGCTTATTTGGTGGGCGGTACTTAGAATCTAAAGATTTAGGACTCAGTGGTGCTTGGTTAAGTGATGGAAAATTAATTCTTGATATGGAAATACTAAAAATCGGGAAGATGTTCTAAGTCTTCTCCAAAGGAAAACTGGCTAACATGCAAACGTAAACTACATAAACCTATTTCTGTTGTATGATAATTCATTAAAAACTCTAAGATTCTAACCTCTTTATTATTCAAAAAATAAATTTACAGATATTTTTTCCTAGGCAATTTTATTATTTTTCATGAAATACTTCTGTAATTTATAAAAATTTATTTATTTTTATTTAATTTTAATTATTATCTACTTTTTCCCATTATTAACATTATTCATTCCTATTTTTAGTTACCGATATATTAATTAGGTTCAATTTTATATTCCGAACCTGAATTTGAAACAAGAGCACGGAAGCTCTTTTAATTAAAAATAACACGGAGGTAATTACATGTTTGGTGATGTAACAAGAGTTGGAGCAAATTTTCATGCAATGGAAGCTTGGTCTAACCTTAAAAAAGTAAATGGTAGTATAGGACAAATTCAATCAAGACTTTCATCTGGTAAGCGAATTAATTCAGCTGAAGATGATACTTCAGGATACGCTTTATCGAAGCACCTTGAAAGTCGTACAAGAGGATTAAGTCAAGCATTAGACAATGTTGGTACAGCTAAAAATGTATTAAATATTGCAGAAGGTGGATTTCAATCTCAAATGACTATACTTCAAACTGTAAAAGAAAAGCTAACTCAAGCTGCGGATGGTTCATTAAGTGATGCACAAAGAGGTGCAATTGGTGACCAAATTAATGTTTTATTAACCGAATTTGATGATATTAATAGTGATACAAAATTCAATGATAACGCACTTATGGGTGGCGGTGACGGTAATAGTGACGCATCAATCCAATTTCATGTTGGTGAAGGAAATGGTGATACACTAACCGTAACTTTTGATAATTCATATAGACGAGATGTTGGTGAATCTTCAACTGCTGTTGATTTAGATGATATTGTAGATGGTACAGGTGGAACATCAAATTCAGCTGCATTAACTACAGCATGGGCAGCTTTAGATCAAACAGAAGCAACCGCTGGAATAGCAATTGCTGATAGTGCAATTAAAGCATTGGCTAAATCAATCCAAAATGTGGGTGATTATAATGCTCGATTTTCTTCAAAAGAAGAATCACTTTCATTAGCAGTTTCTAACACTGAAGCAACTCGAAGTCGTATTGAAGACGCTGATTTTGCAAAAGAACAAATGGCAATGATGAAGTTACAGATATTACAACAAACATCGATGTCTTCTTTTTCACAAGCTAACTCAGCACCTCAAATGGTATTATCTTTATTTAGATAATTCTAAATTCTAATTCATTAGATATTAAAGGGGATATTTTTTATCCCCTTTTTTATTTTAAAGAAACATTTTAATCTGAAATTCTACATATCATAAATGAATTATATTTCCACTTCAGGAAACAATATATTTTATTGAAGAAAATTAACATTAAATCAATTATACACTTTTGGATTTTCATTTTAGTAATTCATTTTAACTTATTTGGTAAAAATTTATTAGTCCAATTTCAACCCGATTATAAAAATAAAAATATTAATGAATTAAGAGAGCTAATATCTATTCCTTCAGATTATCAGTTTCAAAAATGGATACCTTGCTCAACCTCAGATGATTTTATTAATCAATCTTATCTTCAATTAATATATAGAATTTCATCACCAAAGTTAAATTCAAATCAAATTCAAACATTATTAATTCAGCTTCGTCAAAATTCTCATATTAGAATTGTTGAAATTGAAAATATACATCAAATTCATTTTACACCTAATGATCCTGAATATTCAAACCAATGGTATTTAGATCAAATAAATTATCCTGAAGCATTAAATCAATGGAATATTCCAAATGGAATTACCCCCCAAACTGATAATATATTATTTGTACCTATTGATACTGGTGTAGATTGGACCCATTCTGACTTGATTACAAATATTTGGCAAAATTTAGATGAAGATGCGGATAATGATGGAAGAACAATTGAATGTGATGGAAGCATGTCTGGAAATATGTGTAATGGAAATTGGATTTTGGACCCGGATGATTTAAATGGAATTGATGATGATGATTGGGATTTGAATCCCGAAACTTATATTGATGATTTAATTGGTTGGGATTTTGTTGGAGATTCTGGAATTGCAGATAATAATCCAAAACCAATATTAAATGAACCGTTTTTTTCAGGGTGGAATCATGGAACACATGTTGCTGGGTTATTAACTGCGTCAACAAATAATGAGATAGGTATATCATCTGCAACATTTAATGGAAACTTAATGGCAATAAAATGTACAAAAGAAAGTGATGGAAATACGCTTACAATTAATGAAGGGTTTAGTGCAATTTTATATGCTTCAAAAAAAGGATATTACAGTAATTTAAAAACCATTATTAACACATCTTGGGGAGGTGAATTTTATTCTAATTTAGAAAATGATGTGATACTCGTTGCAACGGAATCTTATGATGCAATAATTGTGGCTTCAGCAGGGAATGGGCAAAATAATATGCAGATTAACGCACCAACTTATCCTGCATCATATGACCCCGTCATTTCTGTCGCTCCATTAGGAGTAAATGATATATGGAATAATTGGGCAAACTACCATCACACAATTGATATCTCTACTCCGGGTGAAAATATTTTTTCAACTATTATAAATAATCAATATGCTAATTTCACAGGTTCATCTCAGGCCAGCCCAATTGTTGCTTCCTCTATTGGATTACTTTCATCATTCCATCCCGAATATCAAACTGAACAATTAATTAAAATGATTATTGAGACATCCAATGCCAATATATATCAAATTAATTCTCAGGAATATTTACAGGGGAATTTAGGCTATGGAAGATTAGACATCGAATCCGCTTTAATTACACCCTTATTTCCTGAATTATCTATTTCACTAAATACAATAAATATTATAAATGATTTTGACGGAATTGCAAGTGCGGGAGATACAATTGAGATTACAATAAATATACAAAATTCAGTATTTTGGGGTAATGCAGATAGTATAATAATATCACCATTTGTAACTCATCCTGAAATCACGATTGATTCCAATGAAATTTTAATTCCACAATTAAATTCAGGAGAATCTATTTCATTATCTAATAATACTATAATGATAAACTATTCACCGAGCATGACATCCGGTATTTATTATTTATATTTTAATGTAAATGCAAACCAACATTTACCGGGAATCCCATTTGAAACAATTCTATCAATACCATTATTTATTTATGATTTTATTTATTATGGAGATGTGAATGAAGATCAACGAATAGATATTATGGATGCATTGATTACGCAAGAAATTATTTTTGATAACCTGCCAGCAGAAGCATATTCTTGGTCAAATGCTAATTTAAATTTCGATGATTCATTAAATATAATTGATGTTATCCTCATAATTAATAAAATATTAACTGATTAATTCGTGGAATTTTATTTATTCGGAATATTTTTATTATTATTTGGAGGATATTCTTTGTTTTTATATATAAAGCAAATTTTAAACGATAAAAATAGAGTAGTTTCAGCCAAAATTAAAATGTATCGTCTTAAAATTTGTGCTGATTGTGAGCATATTAGATTAAAAAATACGATGTATAAAAGATGTCATAAGTGTGGCTGTTTTTTAAGTGCTAAATCAAAGTTACTAAACCAAAAATGCCCTATTGATAAGTGGTAAATAGGAAGCAATACTATAAATAAACAAAAAAAGTCTCATACAATAGGGCTTAACAAATTCTCTAAAAATCGCACTCATGGTATTATTCCCTTGTATTTCAGATAATTCGACAAAAGCTATAAATGTTGGTGAATGATCTCTGGTTTTTTATATTAGATTTTAGGAAATGATTTTAACATATATTAAATTACTTTGTATGGAAACAAAAAAAATATTGTTTATTGGTCATATTTCATGTACAGGGTGTACAAATTCAGAAGCCTGCAATTACGATTCATTAGCTAGTATTGATGATGGAAGTTGCATATCTAAACAAACATATTACTTAGATGCTGATGGTGATGGATATGGTTGTCCATCTACTGAGATACAATTATGTTGGGATAATCCCGCAGTTAGTAATGGTACATATGTTTCCGAAATAGGTATCGAAACTGAAGAAAACTGCTTATGTGATGGGGCAATAGATGATTGTGGTGTATGTAATGGGAGTAATACATGTTATGGTTGTACAGATCCTGATGCAGTAAATTATAATGCAAATTACACCATAGATGATGGCAACTGCATATATGCGAATGATATTATAAATACTTTTGTAGATGAGGCTTTAGTTGCACAGCAAGGTAATACATCAACCACTAATCTCGGCGGAACTCCAGTTGCTATATTTACCCATCAATCGGGGTATGAATATGAATCAGCAGATGATTTTAATGTCGATTTAGAAACCTATTACACTGATGGTTCGTTAGATGATTGGTTAGTAGCAAATATAACAGATCAATCAGAAGCAGATGCATATTTAAATGACTTTTTAGAACAATATGGTGGAACTGATTTAGGAGGGTTTATATATAATATCAATGGACCATTCAGTTCATCAGGTGGAATTCAAAATTATTATTTAATTTCATACCCATTACAAGAAACTATTCAAATTCATCAATTACAAGATTATTTTAGTATAACATTTGAAACACAACCATCATCTGATGTGATTAATGCTGATTATGGGCTCGCCGATATACTTTTATTTAGCAACAGCGATTCGACGGTAAGGGCTCGATTTCAATGCGAATATAATATTTGTTCAGATGACCCAACTATACCGTGTGGGGCATTTGATATTTGTGGGATGTTAGGAATAGGAAGTTGCATAACTTTAGATAATTTATCTGCAGAATTATTACCAAATTGTTGGATCGTGCAAGATTTTAACTCTAATGAGATTATAGAAAACTTTGAAATCCAACAAGGAACTGCATTTAGATTTTTACCAGCAGCAACAAGTCAAAGAGAAGAAAGTGGGAATTATGGACAATTTAATTTTACAGATGTATAATGAAATGTTATTTTTTAATATTTATATAAAAATAGGAACACTATAAATGGCATCTATTAGTTGGAATTTAATTGTAATTGATCAAACCCCACCCGAATGTGATATAACTTCGGGTTTACCTCAAGGATCAAATTTTGGGTCAGAGAATTCTGTTGATCCAAATTGGGAAGAGAGCTGGCAATGGACATATTCGTCTAATGTAGCCGGCGGTACTTGTACATCTCCACAAACATTTACTTTGGATATAGACGATATAGCTTGTCAAATTGAAGTATTTGATGCCCAATGTTCATTTGGTAATCCATTCGTTTTCTTAAATTCAACCTATACCCCGCCATTACTTGGCTGTATGGATGATACCGCTTGTAATTATGATGACACTGCAACTGCTGATGATGAAAGTTGTGAGTATGCTAATGGATATTTTACTTGTGGATGTTATAATTACCAACAAGGTGATTTTAATTTAGATTGTCAAACAAATATTTTAGATGTTGTAAATATGGTAGAAATGGTAATTCATGAAACGCCATTTACAGAACAAGAATTAATGATATGCGATATGAATAATGATAATATAATTAATGTAGTTGATTTAGTTATGTTAGTCTCATTTATTATTGGTGCATTATTTAAATAAATCCGCTTTAGCGGTTGGGAATTGCATCTTAAATCAGCTAAATTTTATGCTCAGATTTTACTCAAGTTTTCATGAATCAATCAAAAAATCCATTATTATCAGTTAAAAATTTAAAGAAATATTTTCCTATCCATAAAGGAATACTTTCTCGTGTTCAGGGGTATGTAAAAGCCGTTGATGATGTTTCATTTGATATTTTTCAGGGTGAAACATTAGGGCTTGTGGGTGAATCTGGGTGCGGAAAAACAACTGCAGGAAGAACCCTTCTTCGGTTATTAGATCCAACGGGTGGCACAATTCAATTTAATGGTCAAGATATTACAAATATTAGCCAAAAACAACTGCGACCATTACGAAAAGATATGCAGATTATTTTTCAAGATCCATATAGTTCTTTAAATCCAAGAATGACTGTTAGATCTATGTTAGCTGAAGCATTAAAATTTCATAAAATTGTAGATAAAAATGAAATAGATAAAGAAGTCTATCGATTATTAGATGTTGTTGGTTTACAGAAATCCCAAGCAGATAGATATCCTCATGAATTTTCAGGAGGGCAAAGACAACGTATCGGGATTGCAAGAGCATTATCTGTAAGACCAAAACTAATTGTTTGCGATGAAGCTGTTTCTGCCTTAGATGTTTCTATTCAAGCACAGATTATAAATTTATTAAAAGAATTACAACGAGAGTATAATCTTACCTACCTTTTTATAGCACATGATTTGTCGGTAATTGAATATATTTCAGATAGAGTTGCTGTAATGTATTTAGGAAAAGTAGTTGAAATTGCAGAAAGTGATGTATTGTATAATAATCCACAGCATCCTTATACCAAAGCATTATTATCTGCTGTTCCCGTTGCAGACCCCGATAAAAAATCGAATAGAATTGTTTTGACTGGAGATGTGCCAAATCCAATTAATGCTCCAAGTGGGTGTACCTTTCATCCGCGGTGCCCAAAAGCAAAAGAATCTTCAGAAATTCCTGATCAATGTAAAAATGATATTCCAAAATTAAAACTAACTGGAGAAAATCAATTTACATCCTGTCACTTTGTTGAATAATGAGCACAGAATTTCGCAAAGTTGCATTTCATACATTGGGTTGTAAATTAAATTTTTCAGAATCTTCAATGTTAAAAAATTCTATGTTAGAAAAAGGATATCAATCAGTACAATTTAATGATGGTGCAGATGTTTTTGTTATTAACACATGTTCTGTGACTGAAAATGCAGACAGAGAATGTAGAAAAATTATTCGGCGTGCAAAAAGACTATCCCCAAATTCCGTTATTGCAGTAATTGGTTGTTATGCTCAGTTAGCCCCTGAAATTATCAGTGAGATTCCAGGTGTGAATTTGGTATTAGGTACAGAAGAAAAATTTAATTTATTAGATTATATTAATAAAATACATTCTGAGTCACCTGTGTCTATTTTTAATAGAGAAATTAAACATGTAAAGGAATTTCATCCATCATATTCAAGTGGTGAACGAACAAGAACATTTTTAAAAGTGCAAGATGGGTGCGACTATTCGTGTACATTTTGCACAATTCCATTAGCAAGAGGGAAAAGTAGGAATCAATCTATTTCTGAAACTCTAAAAGTTGCACAACAAATTGCAGATAGTGAATATAGAGAAATTGTTTTGACAGGTGTTAATATTGGCGATTTTGGAAAATCTACGAATGAAAATTTTATAGATTTATTAACAGAATTAGATCAATTAAACGGAATTGATAGAATTAGAATATCTTCAATTGAACCTAATTTATTAACAAATGAAATAATTGAATTTGTTGCTAAATCACAAAAAATTATGCCTCATTTCCATATTCCACTCCAATCGGGCTCTGATAAAATTTTAAACTTAATGAAAAGACGATATAAACGAAATTTATTTACAGAAAGAATAATTAAAATAAATTCAATTATTCAAAATTGTGGAATAGGGGTTGATGTAATTGTTGGGTTTCCTGGTGAAAAAGAAGAGGATTTTTTAGAAACATATCATTATTTATCTGAAATAGAAATTTCATATCTTCATGTTTTTACTTATTCTGAAAGACCAGATACGACTGCAATTACAATGCCAAATATTGTTCCAAAAGGAGAAAGAGCAGAGAGAAGTAAAATGCTTCATATATTATCAGAAAAGAAAAAAGAGAACTTTTATTTATCTCAAAAAAATTCAGTAAATGAGGTGCTTTTTGAGTCAGAGTTAAATGGCCAAATTTCGGGGTGGACAAAAAATTATATTCGATTTGCGGGAGATGGTTCAAAGGAGTTAGAAAATAAAATTTCTAATGTTTATTTAAATTCATTTGAAAATGGGTTAATGAAAGGAAGTATTTCAAATTAATGCAATCTGAAAAACAGAAAATTGAACTTCCTTTTGTTGGAATTGCAGGAAATATTGGTGTAGGCAAAACGACATTTACAGATTTAGTTTCTGAAAAATTTGGATGGGATGCATATTATGAGTCTGTAATTGACAATCCATATTTAAGTGACTTTTATAGGAATATGAATAGGTGGAGCTTTAATTTACAAATTTTTTTTCTACAACATCGGTTTGCAACTCATATGGAAATGAGTGAAAATAAAAATGGGGTTATTCAAGATAGAACAATTTATGAAGATGTGGAAATTTTTGCACGAAATTTATATAAAATGGATTTAATGTCAAAAAGAGATTGGCAGACTTATAATGATTTATTTAGGAATATGACATCTTTTTTAAAAAAACCTGATTTGATTATCTATTTAAAAGCTTCTACAGATACATTAATGTCTAGGATTAATTCGAGAGATAGGGAATTTGAAAGAAATATCGACCCTGAATATTTACATAGTTTAAATATTTCTTATGATAGTTGGATTTCAAGAATTAAAGATATTCCAGTTTATATTATTGAATCTGATAATTTTAATATTTTTAAAGAACCAAATAAATTAGAGAAATATTGTTCAGATATAAAATTGAAATTGGAAATTAAAGGTTGAAAAAAATTGCAATATTTGCTTCGGGGAAGGGCTCCAATTTTGAAGTAATTTATAGTAAAATAAAATTGGGCGAAATTAATGGTGAAATTGTTTGTTTTATTACTAATAATCCAAATTCATTAGCCTTACAATTTGCAGAAAAAAATAATATTCCTTCAATTATTGTGGATTTAATAAATCAATCATATACGAAAGATTTAATAGAATTTTTAAAGTTTCATGTTGTTGAGTTAATTGTTTTGGCTGGATATATAAAATTAATTCCATCAAAAGTAGTTGAAATGTATGAAAATAAAATTATTAATATTCACCCTGCTTTACTTCCTGCTTTTGGAGGAAAGGGATGCTATGGAATGAATGTTCATATAAAAGTTTGGGAAAGTGGTGTAAAATATTCCGGAGTTTCAGTTCATTTTGTAAATAATAATTTTGATGAAGGTAAAATTATTACTCAGCAAATGGTGTCAATTTTACAAAATGATACACCGACAGAAATTGCGGAAAAAGTATTAAAAATAGAACATCAGGTTTATCCAGAAGTAATTAAACAAATTTGTAATAATAATCTAAAATGGATTAATAATAAACCATGGATATTAAAATGACAGGAGTTAATATTGATTAGAACTGCATTAATTAGTGTGTGGGATAAAAGTGGATTAGATGAAATTGTTAATTTTTTATCTGAAATTAATGTTGAAATAATTTCAACAGGAGGAACTCAAAAATATATTGAATCAATCGGTGTCGATGTTACTCCAATTACTGCAATAACAGGTCAGAGTGCTGTCATGGATGGAAGAGTTAAGACACTTCATCCAAAGATTTTTGGTGGAATTTTAGCAGATAGAAATAACCCCGATCATTTGAAAGATTTAAATGAAATTGGTGGCGTACCAATTGATTTAGTCATTGTAAATTTTTACCCATTTGTAAATGAAGCAGTATCAAAAGGATTGGAATTAAAAAAAGCGATTGAATATATTGATATTGGTGGCCCATCTATGATTCGATCAGCAGCTAAAAACTATCATTCAGTAATACCATTATGTAATAAATCACAGTTTAATGACTTCATTAAAAGCTATAAAGAAAGTAGTGGTCGTATTCCCTTACATATTCGTCAAAGATGGGCATCGGAGGTTTTTTCAATGACAAATGAATATGAATCATCAATATATTCATATTTATCACCCGAAAAAAATGAAATTCCAGAATCAATTTCAATTGTGGTTAACAAGAGTGAATCATTAAGATATGGTGAAAACCCACACCAATTTTCAGGGTTTTATACTGAGCCACAAAAAGCATTACCATGGGAACAACTTCAAGGGAAACAGCTTTCCTATAATAATTATGCTGATATGGATTCAGCTATGCAGATAATTAATGAATTTAAAGAAAATGCATGCGTAATTATTAAACATGCAAATCCGTGTGGTTTTGGGTTATCACATACTCCTAAAAGTGCATATTTGAAAGCAATAAAAACAGACCCAATTAGCTATTTTGGTGGAATTGTTGGCTTTAATCAAAAAGTAGATGGTGAAACGGCGAATGAATTAACAAAATCATTTTTGGAATGTATTATTGCACCAGAATACTCAAATGAAGCATTAGATATTTTTAAACAAAAAAAGAATTTAAGGATTGTAATTTTAAAAAATAGAGATATAAATAAATTTAATATTAAGTCTGTAGCGGGAGGTTATTTATATCAGTCATCGGATTATTTTGACGAAGTGGTGAGTAGTTGTGAAATTGCTACAATTAAAAAACCAACAGAATTAGAATTAAAAGCTTTAGATGTGGGGTGGAAATTAGTTCGCTTTGTAAAATCCAATGGAATTGTAATTGCAAATTCAAATCAATTAATTGGTGTGGGAGCAGGACAGATGTCTCGCATTGATTCAGTTAAAATAGCAATAAGAAAAGCGGGTGATGCAGGTTTAAATTTAGATGGAGCTATTTTGGCTTCAGATGCATTTTTCCCATTTTATGATAGTATTGAATTGGCTGTTAAATATGGAATTAGTTCAATTATTCAACCGGGCGGATCTATAAAAGATACAGATGTTATTAATAAAGCCAATGAATTAGATATATCAATGGTATTAACAGGAAAAAGACATTTTTTTCATTAGGAGAAATAAAATATGTTAAATAAAATTTCAAATATGATGGCTGGTGGCCATATTGCAATGGATTTAGGGACTGCAAATACATTGATTTGGATTGAATCACAGGGTGTTGTGATTAATGAACCATCTATTGTAGCAAAAAATACAATAACGAATACAGTTGTTGCTGTAGGAAATGAAGCCTATGCGATGATGGGTAGAACGCCTAATGGGATACAAACTATTCGTCCTTTAAAAGATGGAGTTATTGCTGATTTTAATATGACTGACGGAATGATTCAAGGATTTGTGAAAAAAATGAATCTGAGTAGAATCGCACGCCCTCGAATGGTTATATGTATTCCATCTGGAGTTACTGATGTTGAACGAAGAGCGGTGAGAGATTCGGCTGAAAGAGCAAACGCAAGTGAAGTTTATTTAATTCAAGAACCAATAGCGGCCGCCATTGGTGTTGGACTCGACATTAGTCAACCCAAAGGACATATGATTATTGATATTGGCGGTGGAACTACTGAGATAGCAGTAATTTCTTTAAATGATATTGTAGAAAGTGAAGCTATAAGAATTGCAGGTGATGAACAAAATGAAGCAATTGTTACTTGGTTTAGAAATGAACATAAACTAGATATCGGGCTAAGAACTGCAGAAAGTATTAAATGTAATGTGGGTTCTGCAATTAGAGAAAAAGGGGTAATGATTAAAGTCAAGGGGCGTGACTTAGTATCTGGAATTCCAAAAACCTTAGAAGTGTCGTCTGATGAAATTAGACAAGCATTAGCAGACACAATTTATCAGATAACACAGGCAATTAAAGCTGCACTTCAAAAAACCCCACCTGAGTTAGCTTCAGATATTATTGATTATGGTATTATTTTGACGGGTGGCGGTTCAAAATTAAAAGGGCTTGATCAGCATATAAGAAATAAAACGGGATTACCTGTTCATGTGGCTGAGGACCCTCTATTATCGGTAGTAAGAGGTACAGGGAAAGTTCTTGAAGATATTAAGGCGTATAGTGAAGTTCTAATTTAATGAATTTTTTTCGTCTCTTTTTTCTGTATAGAGTTCATGTAATTTATATATTTACAACTCTACTTTCAATACTATTGTATTTTTCAAATGACTCTGATAATGTAAAATCTGTGCAAGCTGATTTTTCAGATATTATATCTGTAATTCTAGGCCCAAAAAAATGGTATAAAGACATTCTTAATATCAAAGAAAAAAATGAATATTTAATGGAATCTGTCGGACAGCTTCGATTATTAAATACAGAATTAATTCATTTAAAACATGAAAATAATGAATTAAGAGAAATGTTATCTTTCAAAAATAAAACCCCATTGAGTTTAAAAGGGGGGACTGTTGTAAATAGTCAGCTATCAGGCTTTCTACATACCTTAACATTAAATTCAGGTTTAAATGATGGGATAGTGCCAAATTTACCTGTTATGGATATCAATGGGTTATTAGGGAAAACAAATACTGTTGGTGATAGAGCGACTTCCGTTCAGTTAATTACGGATAAAAACTTTAGAGTTTCAATTAGGGTTGGTGAAAAGTGGAATTTAGGATTGTTTATTCCTAGCCATGGTAAATTTGGTTATATAGAAGGGGTCCCTAAAAGTCAAAAAGTAATTCAAGGGGATACTGTTGTTACATCAGGAATTTCTAATATTTATCCAGGAGATATTCCTGTTGCAAGCGTAATTTCTGTAGAAGTAGATTCGGAACGCCCATTTTTGAAAATAATTGTTGAAATAAGTGCAGAAGTCCATAATTCAAATTTTGTATTTATAGTTCAATGAGTAAAAAAGAATTGAAACTTGCTGGTTTAATTTGGATAATTATATTATTTATTCAAACTTTCATGCCAGCATTTAGAATTAATCAAATGGTTATTCAACCTGATTTAATATTAGTTTTAGTTGCGTTTGTAGCTTTAAGGTATGGTGGTGATTTTGCAATTATTTTTGCTTTTTTTAATGGGTTAATTCAGGATTTTTCAACACAAGAATCATTGTTGGGAATTTTAGCTTTATCTAAATCAACGACTGCTTATGCCTTTCATTTTGTCCAACATTATAAAACTATTTGGACTCGAAAAATTAAATTATCTAGTATTTTTATCATTTTTATATTCCATAATATAATATATTTTTATTTTTATTTAAGTGGCAATTTTTCTCTCTTTTTATCAGGTTTATTTGTAATAATGATTCAAAGTATTATTTCATTTTTAATTTTTTTAATTATAGAAAGAATCCTTTTCAAATCTAAATTGATATAAATGCCTCGTAATTTTGAATCAATACCAAATAGTCGTAAATATGGATTAATTTTTCTATGCTTTGGTCTATATATTATTTTATATCTCCAATATTTTAATTTGCAAGTAAGAAATTATTCAAAATATAAAGGACAAAGTGATAATAATAGTATTCGAAAAATACCTCTTCCTGCTCCACGAGGAATTATTTATGACAGAAACGGTATTCCAATTGTTGATAATATGCCAACTTATGAAGTTAAGGTAATTCCCGTAGATGTAAATGAAAAATTTAATTATTTTATTTTATCCAATGAATTAAATATTCCACAAAGTGAGTTAATTTCAAAAATAGAAAATGCAAATAAATATTCATCCAAATATTTACCATTATTGCTTAAAAGGCATCTCGATTTTGAAGTTATTTCAAGGCTTTCTGAAAATCGTCTTGAATTACCTGGGATTTTATTTACCGAATTACCTGCACGGACTTACCCAAGTGATGCAAAGTTAACGCATGTTATTGGTTATTTAAGGACTGTTTCAGAAGGATTTTTAAAAAATGCTTCTGAAGAATTAAACTATAATCGAGATGATGTTCACGGTTTTGCTGGGTTAGAATTATTTTATGAACCTGACTTAAGGGGAGTTGATGGTTATGAATACCATTTAGTTGACAATAAAGGGATTGACCATGGGATTCTTTTAGATGAAAATAGATTTTCACCAAAGAAAGGTAAAACGTTGGTTTTAACCATTGATCATGGTTTACAGGTGTTAGTTGAGAATTTGTTAGATAGCTTAAAAGGTTCAATTATTTGTAGTAATCCGAAGACTGGTGAGATTTTTGCAATGGCAAGTGCACCTGATTATAATTTAGATTCTTTTGTTGGGCCAATACCAAATGATTTATGGTCGAATTGGAATACAGATAAAAATCGTCCATTATTTAATAGAGCAATTAACGGCTTATACCCACCAGGGTCAACATTAAAATTGGCTGCCGCTGCGATGTTGCTTGAAACAAACAAAGTATCACCAAATTGGTCAGTAAATTGCAATGGAGTATATAACTTTGGTAATCGAAAATACCATTGTTGGAAAAAAACAGGTCATGGAAATGTTAATTTAAAACATGCCATTAAGTATTCGTGTAATATATATTTTTATCAATTAATTCAGCATTTTAATTTGAAAACATGGGTAGCATATATGAATGATTTTGGTTATGGGTTTAAAACAGGAATTGATGTAGAATTTGAATCATCGGGATTAATACCTAATAAAACATATTTAGATGAAAAATATACTTCAAGAGGATGGGCTAGAGGTAATTTATTAAGTTTTGTATTGGGGCAAGGAGATGTATTATCTACTCCATTACAGGTTTTGAAAATGGTTAATTTAATTGCCACTAACGGAATGGCTGGTAAATTAAATTTAGTAAAAAGTGATGATATTGAGATTGATACACTTAACTATTCAAATAAAACATGGACTTTTATTAACGATGCGATGTGGACTGTTGTTAATGGACTAAAAGGGACGGGAGAAAAAGCAAAACCAAATAAAGGTGTAGCACGAGGTAAAACAGGAACAGCTGAAAACCCTCACGGAGAGCCACATTCATGGTTTGCTGGTTATACAACTTTAAAAAATGGAAAACAGTTAAGTGTTGCAATCATAATTGAAAATGGTGGAAAAGGGTCGCAGGTTGCCGCTCCTATGGCAAAAAAAATATTTAATAATTTTGCAGGAGTAAAAGTTGATTAAAGAGTTTTTTAAGCGATATACTATTTTTCCTGCAAATTATAAAATAACTGTGGGAATTATTTTCCCGATTTTATTATTAATCATTATTAGTCTTATGATTTTATTTGCTGCAAACCCTAATAGTTTTCAATTAAATTCTTTTTTTGGGAAGCAGTCCGTTTGGTTTGGGGTGTCAATTGTTGCTTTTTTAATTGTACAGTCAATTAAACCCCATTTTTTTTATGAAAATGCTTATATATTATATGGGTTTTTAATATTAGCAATAATTTCAACTTATTTATTTGAATCAGTGGGTGGTTCTTCTCGTTGGATTAAATTAGGTGCAATACAATTTCAACCTTCAGAAATTGGTAAAATGATTGTTGTTTTTGCTTTAGCTAAATTTTTAACGGATTTACGAAATTTAAGTTCGGTGTATAAGACTATTACACTCTCATTTATTCTAACAGGAATCCCTGCTTTACTTGTATTTAAACAACCCGATTTAGGTACTGCGTTAGTTTATATTTTCGCTACAATTCCAATGTTAATTTGGAGAGGATATAAGCTATCAAATTTGTTTGTTGTGTTTGGACCATTTATAAGTATCATTGCAGCATCAAATATTATATTTTTTTCAATTTGGATGGGTTTTGTAGTTTTTGTTCTTTATTATACTCGACCAAAATTAATTAATGCTATTGGTGTGTTTATCTCAAATATTATATTTGGAACAATAACAACATTGATTTGGAATAGTTTATATCCCCATCAAAAAAATAGAATACTTATTTTTTTAGATCCTACAAAAGATCCAATGGGGGCAGGATATCAAATTATACAATCAAAAACAGCAATTGGCTCTGGAGGCTTATTTGGAGTTGGATTAGGTAATGGAACACAGACTCAATTACGATTTTTACCCGTAAGGAATTCTGATTTTATAATATCAGTTATTGGCGAAGAGTTTGGACTACTTGGTATTTCTGCAATATTAATTTGTTTTGGTATAATTATTTATTGGATGATAAATTATGCTCAAATTACAAGAAATCAATTTGGAAGCTTATCTATAATTGGCTTTTCCTCAATTATATTTTTTCATACCTTGGTAAATATGGGTATGGCTGTCGGGCTTTTCCCAGTAACAGGATTACCATTACCATTTATTAGTTACGGAGGTACATTTTTACTATCGATGTTTCTCATAATTGGAATTACTCAAAATTTTATAAATAATAATTTCAGATAATTTTTTTATAAATAATAATTTTCTTAATTATTGAGTAACTCCTCAATTATTTATTAAATTACACCCTTCAAATTATATGAAAATTAAAACAATTTGGCCAAATAGAAATTCATTTAATTGGCCAATCTCACTTTTCTATCATCAGCTAATATTTAAATTGGGGATAATGCTATGAGTCATAAAATCTATTTTTTATCTACAGAAGTTGCACCTTTTGCGTCAGCATATTCACTTGGTGCGTTCTCACGAAAAATGTCTTCAATTTATCATGAAGACCCAGATATTGATATTCGATTGCTTATGCCTAAATATGGATTTATTAGTGAACGGAAGTATATATTAAGGGAAGTTATTCGTTTAAAAGATATTAAAGCCACTTATGGTGGAGAAGAAAATCTTGTAAATATTAAATCTGCATTTATTCCAAATACAAGAGTGCAAGTTTATTTTATGATTGAAAATGATTTATTTAAACCATTACAGGAATTAATTTATAAATCTAGAAATGGAAGACCTTTTAAAGATAATGATGAAAAGTTTTCGTATTTTAGTTATATAGCAATTCGCACATTAAAAAATCTATATTGGAAACCTGACTTTATTTTTTGTAATGATTGGCAGACTGCAATGGTGCCAAAAATGCTAAAAGATCTTTTTTTAGACGATGAATTTTATGAAGGAATGCAGACTGTTTATTTTATCCATTCTATTAATGAAATGCGATCATATACAAAATCATCCTTAGAAGCATCTGGTCTTAAAATTGAAAGCAAAAATGTTGATGGAACAATTTCAGCGATTAAACATTCAGCATTGACTATTTTAATGGATGATGACAAAGGGACAATTAGAAAAGAAATGGATAAAAATAAAGATATTGCTGATGCTTTTGATTCTACAAACAATTTAATTTTTAATGTTGCTAAGTATCCAAAACCGGGTGTCTGGGATGACCTTACAAGTAAAATTAAATCTGAACTACAAAAACTTTCTTAAGGTAAATGAATAAATTCCGGCAGTTATATCACTGTCTAATATTAAGTATCTTCATTTTTATTGGTTGTGAACAAAAACCATTAATACTAGATTTGGGTGAGGATGGTTTAATTTTAGATGTTATTACCCTTTCACAGTTTAGTACACAAACAGAACAGCCCGATACATTAGTAATCGGTGAAAGTTTTAAATTATATGTAGGCACCATTGATTCTACTCGAAGTAGTCAAATTCTAATAAATATTAATCCAATCGCTTTACAAAATTCATCAACATGTAATGATTCAACTCAGGCAATAAGTTCTTATATTGAATTAAGGTCAACTTCTGAAATATACCATATTGTTGGTGATGAAAATGAAAACCCAGTAATAGATTTAAATAAACAGTTTGGTATAGATTCGACTCAATATAATGCATGTTTTATTCCAAACTTGGATTCAATATATAATTGGGATAATAATTCAATAAATATATCAAATGATTTTAATCCTAATTTGGGTAATGATATTATTCCATTAGAGATTTCAATATCTCAATTTGGTTTAAAAATTTATTTAGATTCGATATTATCAACAACCAGTATTTGTGATTTTAATGAGCCAATTCATATTTTATTACATGATGGTCAGGTTGGTAGATTAACAGAATTTTTTTCAACTGAATTTTATGGTACTACACTTGGACCAAGAGTAAATACAGATATTGAAGTAATTTTAACAGAAGAGATTCAATTGGATAGATTTTCAATAAACACAGTGAACCCAAGTTTCCTTAATGAAAATGATTATGAAATTGAACAAGATATCGATGGAAATGTTACAGGAATATTTAAAAGTAAAATTCCGGATATTATTATTGATTCTTTGAATGTGGTTGCTTGGTCTGATACAGCAAAAGAAATTGAATTATTTAAAATAGATTTAGAATTAGAAAATATTTTATTGGATAGCTTGGGAATAGTAAATTTATTTTTTCATAGTCTAAATTTTTCAAATTCAAGTTTAACATGGGCGGATGATCTTGATGATCCTGCTTCAGATAATTGGAATATTATAGATTCTACTGGTACTGAAAATAATGAGATTTGGGACTTTGGTGAATATTTTGAAGATTGTGGAAATGACGGAGTTTGTGATATCGATGAACTAGGGTATAATCCTGTAGGGACTGAAAACAATGAAGTTTATGATTATGGTGAATACTTTGATGATTTTGGTACAGATGGTTTGCCTGATTCATTAGAAGAGAATTATCATGTTTTGGACAATCCTGATCCAAGTAATGATAATTATTTAATTGATCCTAATAATGATAATTGGGGAAATACTTTATTATATGATTCATCAATTATAATTTCTCAGGAAATAGATTCCGTTGATTGTTATTTGGAATATTTTGGCACTGAATATCATACTTGGTTAACAAGTAGTAACGCTAATCTTGACTTATTAAATTCATGGTGCGGAGATCTACCTAATAATAATTGTTCTTCTTGTGATACATTATATAAAGTAATTGAATTTTTTAATAGTGGAACAGAAGGAAATGGTATTTGGGATTTAGGGGAAGACTTTTTAGATTTAGGTTTTGATAATTATCCTGAAAATATTGAAAATAATGATGATCAAGAAGGTAATGGTATTTGGGATTTTGATGATTTAAATGATAATGGTATTTGGGACTATGGTGAGCCTCATGAAAGCTGGGCTGATTGCGGAATAGATAATTTATGTGATTTAGATGAAGCAGGATATAATCCAAATGGTTCAGAAAATAATTTATTTTATGACTTGGGAGAATTATTTTTAGATTGTGGTATAGATGGAGTTTGTGAGGAATCACCAGATATTTTTGATGATTATAATATTGACCCAAATGGAGATAATTGGAGTTATGAAGATTCAACGGGTACTGAATTGAATAGTTTATTAGATGAAGGTGAATTTTGGCGAGACTGGGGAGTTGATCAATTACCTGATTCTTTAGAAAATTCAATTATTTCAAATGGAGGGAGTTTAAATATTTCTACAGGTACCAATAACTGGGAGTTTGAAAAGTATGAAATTATTGACACCATTTTTGCTCGACCTGAATTAACTAGTAATGATGATATCGTAATTTGGGTTTCATCAATAGTGGGTAGCCAAAATAATTATCATATTGGTATATCTATTTATTCTTTAAAAAATATTACACAATTTGAAATTGGAGTAAACCATATTCCTTTCTTTGATTATGAAGAAAATATTGTACAAGAAACAAAAATAAATACAAATTATACTCTTGATCCTATTGATGAAATTAATTTTATCAATGATATTTCTGCTTACCCTAAAGTAATAATAAATGAAAATGATTCTAATAATTTTCATATTAATTATAGTGATAATTTTATATCAAAAATTGAAATACCTAATCTTGACTCATTAATATTATCAAATCAAAATATGTCTGTATCACAAGCCATTTTACATTTAACAATTGATACAACAAATATTAATTATCATATAAATGAAAATGGAATAAAAATATTATTTAGTAAATTTAATAATCTGACTTCAGATGTATTTAGTAATGAAAAAACATTATTGTACTCAAAAGTAGTTAAGCATGAAACAAAATTAGATATAGATTTTACAACTGAAATGCAACGATTATTGACGGATGAGTCCAATAATTATGGATTTATTCTTGAAGCAAGCGGTGAGTCCAATAATTTTTCACAACTCACATTCTACAATGAATCAGATTCTTTATTTAAACCCACGTTGGAAATTATGTTAATTAAATGAAAACTATATTTGTAATATTTATAGGATTACTATTTTCTCAAGCATCTGTATTGAGCTTTAATGGATTTGGTGAAAATCAAAATTACCAAAATCCCGCCAATGCAGGATCAGGGCAAATGAGATTATTTTCAACATCTTATAATTCTGGTGCATCTACCGCACTTGCAACTATTTATAGAGACTCTTTTACAAAATTAAAAATATCTAGCCAGATTCAAAATTTGAACTCAAATAATGCTGTGAATCTTATTACTCAAGGGTTGGATTTATTAAGTGTTTCATTTCCAATAGATAATGATAAAGCGTTTCAAATTTCTTTATCACCTCAGTATTGGTCACAATATTCAATTAATGAAAATAAAAATATAGAAACTGTAGAATTTGATGGCGAAAATTATGCATTTAAGTCAAATTATTATGGTCGTGGTGGGTATTCAGATTTAGGTTTGGTTTGGTCTCAAAAAATAAATGAACACTTTTCGTATGGGCTTGGCATGAGCTCATATTTTGGCAATAGATTTCAATCAGATTCAACATTTACATATAATATTTTCCTTAATTCGGATGAAGAAGAAGTAATAACTCCAAAATCAATCTCTATTTTAAATACGACTAATCATTATCAAGGTTATGGGTTAAAAATGGATTTATTAACTTATTATCAAAAATTTGAAATTGGTTTTTCCATTGAGACAATTGGACCTTTTAAAATTGAACAAAAAAAATATTATTCTGTTGGATTAAGTCAGACAAATATTAATAAAATAAAAATACCAAATTTAAGTAATCGAATTTTATTTGGAATTAAATATAATTTTACTGACCAATTTGCTTGTATGATCGAAAATGATATACAAAAATGGTCAATTATAGATGATTCATATATGATATTAAATTCTCAAAATTATAATTTAAATAGATTTTCTCTTGGATCTTATTATCATCATATAAATAAATCCATTGGGTTTTATCAATCAATTACATTTAGAGGAGGTTTATTTATTAAGTCTTGGGAAAATCAAGTAACAAAGCAAAAAATTACAGATTTTGGCCTAACATTAGGTACTGGAATAAATTATAATAATAATTCAAATAGTATTAGTTTCTCATTAGTCTTTGGTGAACGGAAATTTGATATTTATGGAATTACTAAAGAGCAGTATTTTGATTTTATTCTTGGATTTGAAGTCGGTGAAAAATGGTTTATTAGAAAAAAGTAATTATTTAAAGGAATAAGTTTGAAGAAATTTTTAACAATTATATTGATATTTTTAAGTGTTTTTGCATGTGTCCCACCTGAAAATCCGGGTGCTGAGAGTTCTGCAGGACTATTATCACCAGAAGAAATTGAAGAGAGAAATCAGGAGTGTGATTTATATTTAAGTTTTGCACATACTAATTATTCAAACCATGAATATGAAGATGCTCTAGAAAATTTTAATGAAGTAATTAATTTTGGTTGCTCGGATAGAAATGCTGAAGATATATTTTCGTGGATGGGAAGGGCATATATAGAGCAAGGGAAAAATGATTCTGCTAGCTTTATATTTAAAAAAGGGATGAAATATTTAGATTCTAATTCAGAGTTTTTAGAAGTTTATGCTTGGAATGAGGGTAAATTGAACAATGTTGAAAACCAAATTTATTTACTTGAAAAACAATTAGCATTAGATGAAAAAAATGTTAGTGTATTAGAAAAATTAAGTGATATTTATAGTGAAAATGGTAATTATAAAGAACAGTTAAATATATTATCCTTATGGTTAAAAATTTCTCCTGAAAACCAAAAAGCTATAGGTGAAAAAAAGGTAGCTTATGGTGAATTAGGTTTGGATGAATCTACAGTTGATAGAGAAAGATGGGAGCAAAATCCATCAAATATTCAATATGGTTTGGAATATGTAAATGGTTTAAATGACCAGGGATTAGAAGAAGATATGGTTTCTGTTTTAAAAGAATTATTGACTTATGATAGAGGAAATAAAAAAGTTTTAAAATTATTGGGTGAAACTTATATCTCTTTAAGTAGGGATAATGAAGCATTAGATACTTATACTAATTTATATAATGTCAATAAATCAGATTATACCGTTTCGTTGGAAATTGCAAAAATTTATGCAGTCCTTGAAGAATATGAAAATGCTTATAATTGGGTTGAAAAGGCAATAAATATTAGTGGTGGAAAAGGGGAAACTTATTTTCAAAGAGCAGAAGTGATTTTTGAACTTGCAGAGTTTTGTAGTGAAGAAATATTAAGTTTTGAAGATAAAATTGTATTTGAAATTTCCTATAATGATTATGTAACCGCTGTTCAAAAAGGATATAAAAGAGCAAAAGCTCGTAAAGATTTTGTAGGAGAAAATAATATTACTAAATCTTCAGATTGGTTTATGAGGCCTGACTCTGAAAGAGATTTTACACCCCAAAGCAAATGTTATAAATGGCTAAATAGGTCAATTAAAAGAAAATAATGGAAATTGTATTAGCTACAGATCATGCTGGTTTTGAATTAAAGGAATTAATTAAAAAATATTTAGTTGATTTAGATTATAAAGTTAAAGATTTTGGAGCCTTTGAATATGAAGGTTCAGATGATTATCCTGATTTTATTGCCCCAGCATCAAAATATATTTCAGAAAACTCTGATATTATGGGAATAATATTCGGAGGATCTGGTCAGGGAGAAGCAATATCTGCAAATAGGTTTAAAAACATCAGAGCCGCTGTTTATTATGGCGGGCCAATTGAATTAATTAAATTATCTCGAATTCACAATAATGCTAATATATTATCATTAGGAGCTCGATTTTTATCTTTAGGGGAAGCTAAAAAAGTTATAAATTTATGGCTAAATACTGATTTCGAAGGTGGTAGACATTTAAATCGAATAAATAAAATTGATGAATTAAGTTAAAATGACTATAAATATTCAAGATACATTAGTGAAAAAATCTATTGAAAGAGAAATTGATAGACAGCGAAATACTCTTGAGATGATTGCGTCGGAAAACTTTACTAGCCCTGCTGTTATGGCTGTTGTTGGTTCAATTTTGACAAATAAATATGCTGAAGGATATCCAGGAAAAAGATATTATGGCGGATGTGAATTTGTTGATGAAGTGGAAAATATTGCTATAGATAGAGCAAAAAAATTATTTAATTGTGAATATGCTAATGTACAACCTCATTCAGGTTCACAAGCTAATATGGGGGTGTTTCAAGCGATATTGAAACCTGGCGATACTGTACTTGGATTGAATTTAGCTCATGGTGGTCATTTAACACATGGAAGCCCTGTAAATTTTTCAGGGAAATTATATAATTTTATTTCGTATGGTGTGGAACAAAAATCAGGTAGAGTTGATTTTGTAAATGTTTTAGAATTAGCAAAAAAATATAAACCCAAACTAATAATTTGTGGAGGAAGTGCGTATCCTCGATTTATTGAATTTGAACAATTTAGAGTAATAGCTGATGAAGTTAATGCATTTTTAATGGCAGATATTGCACATCCTGCAGGATTAATCGCTACAGGAATACATCCTTCTCCATGGCCACATTGCCATTTTGTTACATCGACAACTCATAAAACATTAAGGGGGCCTAGAGGTGGATTAATATTAATGGGTAAGGACTTTGAAAATACTTGGGGTCAAATTGCATTAAAATCAGGTCGAATAAAAATGGTTTCAGAATTAATTGATAGTGCAATTATGCCAGGAATTCAGGGTGGTCCATTAATGCATGTTATTGCGGGGAAAGCCATTGCATTTGGTGAAGCATTAACTAATGAGTTTAGTTTATATTGTCAAAAAATTGTTGAAAATTCAACTTTTTTAGCACAGGAGTTACAAAATAAAAATTTCAATTTAATTACAGGTGGAACGGATACACATGTAATATTATTAGATTTATCAAATAAAAATATTTCTGGTAAAAAAGCAGAGCGAATTTTAGAAAATGCTGGAATAACAACAAATAAAAATATGGTTCCATTTGATAAAAAGAGTCCTATGATAACGAGCGGTATTAGAATTGGTACTCCAGCTTTAACCACACGTGGTATGGGGTTAAATGAAATGAAAAAAATTGCAGATTGGATTGAACAAATTATTAATAATCATGATAATGATAAATTAATAATTTCAATCCGTCAAGATGTTAAAAATTTATGTGATAAATTTCCATTATATGAGGCTGAAGATGAAATGTACAAATTGTCAACATAATGAATCAAAAGTTGTTGATTCTCGTTCAGCACAAACGGGGACTAGTATCCGACGACGAAGAGAATGTTTAGGCTGTGGTTTTAGGTTTACAACCTATGAATATATTTTACCTACCCCTGCGATGGTTCTTAAGAAAAATGGACTACAGGAAGAATATGATCGTAAAAAATTAATTAATAGTTTTCATTTAGCATGTAAAAAGCGACCAGTTTCAGAGGAAGATATATTTAAATCAATAAAAATTATAGAAGATAAGCTTAGTAAATTATCAATAATTGAAGTTGATTCTCGTGAAATAGGTGAACTTGTAATTGAAGAGTTAAAAAAATTAGATAAAATTGCATTTGTTCGTTTTGCATCTGTTTATCGTGAATTTCAAGATATTGGTGAGTTTCAAGCACATATTGATGATTTATCAAATTAAAGAATTAATTTTTTAATGCAACGGATAATATTATTTCCTGTTAATTTTGTTATCGATTTTTTTGAAGGGATTGGTCGTTACACATTATTAATGATTTCAATGTTTCGTTCTATAGGCTCATGGTCATCTTTTTTTTCTCGCACAATAGATCAAATGGTAACTATTGGAATAAAGTCAATTCCAATAGTAATGTTAACATCTTTTTTTTCTGGAATGGTTACATCTGTTCAGTCTGCTTATCAAATTACAAGTAGTTTTATTCCTCCAGAGACAATAGGAAGTATAGTTGGTGAATCTATTCTTTTAGAACTAGCACCCGTAATTTCAGCATTAGTATTAACAGGTAGAGTTGGGGCAACAATTACTGCGGAAATTGGCACTATGCGTGTGACCGAGCAAATAGATGCTTTAGAATCTTTGTCATTTGATCCTATTTCTTTTCTTATTTTACCACGAGTTATTTCTGGAATTATAATGTTTCCTATATTAATTATTATTGCTGATTATTGTGGAATTACTGGAGGTTGGATTTCTGTCATTTTTGATCCCGATATTAATGTAACTTCATTTCAATTTTTTGATGGATTTAAACAGTGGTTTAAAGTCTGGGATGCTTGGTTCGGGTTAATTAAAGCATTATTTTTTGGGTTTGCGATAACTTCAATTGCATGTTATCATGGTTATTATACTGAAGGTGGTGCCGCTGGTGTAGGAAAATCAACAACAATTAGTGTGGTATCATCATGTGTAGCAGTTGTTTTTCTTGATTATCTATTATCGTCAATATTATTATGATTAATATTAAACAATTATGTAAATCTTTTGGAAATAATCGAGTTTTAAATAATATAACTTTTGATATGGTTGAAGGACAGTCACTGGCGATTGTTGGTCAAAGTGGTACAGGTAAAAGTGTTTTATTAAAGAATATGATTGGTTTAATGAAGCCTGATTCAGGAGAAGTTTGGATTGATGATGAATTAATTAGTAGTTTATCTTTTAAACAACTTCAAAAAGTAAGAACTAAAATTGGAATGGTTTTTCAATCGGGAGCATTGTTTGATTCTTTAACCGTCGGCGATAATATTGGCTTAGGGTTAAAAAAACTAACAATTTTAAACATTAATGAACAAAAAGATCGAATATTAGAATCCTTATCCGAAGTAAATTTGGAAGGAACCGAAAATTTAATGCCTGCTGAACTTTCGGGAGGTATGAGAAAAAGAGTTGGGATTGCACGAGCAATAGCAATTAGACCTAAATATTTATTTTATGATGAACCAACAACGGGTCTTGATCCAATTATGACTGATATAATAAATAAATTGATAGTAAAATTTCAAAAAGAATATAATATGACATCTTTAATAATAACACATGAAACAAAAACAATTTTTGATGTTGCAGAAAAAGTAATTATGTTAGATGATGGAAAAATTATATATAATGGTGAAACAAATAAAATTAAAGAAAATGAAACACCACTAATTAAACGGTTTTTTACAGGTAATAGTGAAATGAATGTAGGGAGTAAATTATGAAAAAAAGTAAGTTATTTTTTTTGGGGTCAATAATTTTTATATCAATAATTGCATTTGTAATGGGGATATTATACCTACAAGATATAAAGTTGCAGAGTTCTAATTTTACTTTTTCAGTCATTTTTGATAGTGCTCAGGGATTGAACGAAGGGAACAATGTTACAATGTTAGGTAAACGAATTGGTAAAGTAACAAAAACTAGAATTATTGAAGGAAATAAAATTGGTGTTGAGCTTTCAATTGATAATTCATTTGCATTCAAAATTCCAATTGACTCAAAAATCCATGTTAAATCTGAGGGGATTTTAGGTGCAAAATATATTTCTATTGAGCCCGGAAAAGATTCTAAACATTCGTTATTGGCTGGTGATATTGTGGAAGGAATTCGAGAAGTAGATTTTTCTGAAATTACACCTGGTATTGTACCGCTTACTCAGGATTTAGGGGCTTTTGCTCGTAGATTAAAAGCAACATTGGGAGAAAAAGAAAAAGAAAATATTCAAAACACTATATCTAATGTTGAAACATTAACAAAAGAAATGGTTGATTTTATTAAGGAATACCGGAATGTTTTGTCTGATGAAGAGCGTGAAAATATAAAACAATTTACGGAAAATTTAAAGGTTTCTACAGAATCATTTAAAACAGCAACAACTGATTTAGAATTAACATTAAAAAAAGATTTACAAAAAGTAGGTGAGGCAATATCTGGACTTAAAAAGTTTACTGAAAAAGCAGATGTTTTTAATGAGTCAATTACTTCCTTAAAGGAAAGCTCAGAATTAATAAAGACAGCTTCAGAAAATATTAATACATCATCAAAACAATTTTCTGAAATTGTTAGTAAATTGAATGGTAAAAAAGGTACTTTACCTCGATTATTAAATGATGATGCTGTTTATAATCATATTGATAGTTTAGTTTTAAATGTTCAGGCAATTATTACAGATTTTAATGATAATCCCGTAAAGTATATAAAAGCATATATTAAAGCTAAAAAGTAAAATGAAGAAGAATATTAATTTTGCATGTCCAAAGTGTAAAATAATTTTATTTTCAGAAATGAAAAAATGGTATTATTGTCTTGATTGTAATGAAAAATATCCTGTAAAAGAAAATATTCCAATTTTAATATTTGATTATGCGGAACCTTTATTAAAAGAAGACATTATTGAATGCAATCAGAGTTGGAAACAATCAACTGAATAGGGTAAATTTAAAGTCTTTATTCTAAATTTAAATTAATAATTTGAGTGAAAATTAAACTCAATTTTACAGGGGACTTAATGAAAAGATTTTTTTATATATTGTTGTTTATTGGAGGTTTTATATCTCAGGTAGGTGCTGTTGGTGAGGCTGGAGCTATTTTCTTATTGATAACACCAGGAGCAGGTCCTGCCGGCACAGGTGAAGCTCAAGTTGCAAAAGCTGACGATGCGTATGCTTCTTATTTTAATCCTGCAGGATTAGCCTTTTTAAATGGTTCAGAAATGTCACTTATGCATGTTAATTGGTTACCTAATCTTGCAGATGATTTATATTATGAGTATTTAGGAGGTAGGACTTATATTGAAAATTTAGGTACTATTGGAGGACATTTTATTTTCCTAAACTTAGGTGAGCAAACAAGAACAGATGAGTTTGGTAACATATTAAATAAATTTACAAGTAATATGTGGGCTTTGACTGCTAATTTTTCAACGATGCTATCCGAAAACTCAGGAATAGGATTAGGAATGAAAGTTTTTCAACAAAATTTAATTTCGGGCGGAACTGCAGCCGAAGCTGGAAATGGAAAATCAACAGATTTTGCATTTGATTTAGGTTATTTACTTAAATTAAATCGTTTTAATTTTGGATTTGCAATTTCAAATATTGGACCTAAAATTTCATTTATTGATGTAAATCAAGCAGACCCTGCTCCAACAAATTTAAGAATTGGATTTCAAGCTGAATTATATAATAATAATTATAATAAGGTTAACTTATTGTTTGATGTGAATAAGTTATTAGTTGCTTCATATCCTGATATGGATTGGGATGGAGATGGTCTTGTTGGAGGATATGATGAAGCGGGAGATTTAGGTACATTGGGTGGAGAAGATTATGGTTTTAATCAAAATGGACAAATAGAATACTCACATTCAGATCCATGGTATTTTGCCATTATTACTTCGTGGTTAGATGATTGGTTTTTAGGAGGAGATCGAGATTTAATTAGACAAGGTGCAAGTTCAGAATTACTTGATCATAAAATTGGTGGATGGGAATTTTTTAATGGCGAATGTAATTCTAATTTTACATCAATATCTACATCAAATAATAATATGTGTAATGAACCGGACTCACCTGAATTTGACCCATATATTGAATTAGACGATGTAGTAACAGAAGTTTATGACGATGAATTGAAACAAAATTTTTATCCTGAGCTTTTTGAACATGAACCATATTATGATAGTAATGAAAATAATATTTATGATGAAGGTATTGATGTATTATTAAATGATTTAAATGATAACGGAGAATGGGACTCGTTTGAAGATTCTAAGTATAATGAGTTTGGTCAAGTTGAAAAAGGAAAAGGTGATGAACGATCAATTAAAACTGAATTTGTTGAAAGTGTATATAATATTGGATTAGAATATTGGTATAGTGAAAATTTTGCAGTTAGGGCAGGTTATATACATGATCAAGAAGGTGACATAAAAGTTCCAACAATGGGTGCAGGACTTCGATTTGGTGGTTATGGATTTGATTTTGGATATACAGGTGGTGCAGAAGGCCACCCTCGCTCTAACACAATGTTCTTTTCTATAAATATGGAACTTTAAACAAAAGTTGTCTATATATAATAAGTTTGTAATTTTAGCTACCCTCGCTTTCGGGGGTGGTTTGTTTTCTACACCTATTGTAAATTCAGTATTAAATGTTGAAAATACAGATATTCAGCTCTTAATTGGTTTAAGAATTCAATTTCCTCAGTCTGAAATTGATAATAGTACAAGTGGTGATGAAACATTTTTTTTGAATGAAATTGATGAAAATATTTTAACAAGATGCGATGGTTTTTTTGTTGATTTACCCCCTCATAATCAATCTTATTTTCAATCTCAAATGAATGCTGTAAATAATTATTTTAATTCTGTTTCAAATGGGAATATCAATTTTGATATTGAAATGACTGAAAATATTTTAACTGCAAATGAAGGAATGGCATATTATGCAAGTTCTGATACAACTTTAGGTGATTTATTTATTGAAGGAATAAATGGATTTAATTCAGAAATTGAATCAATAGTATTAAATTATTTTTCTGATTTAGAAATGGGTTTGGAACAAACTTTAATTGTTTTATTTCATGCGGGAATTGGTCAAGATTTTGCAGTTCCTTTTTTAGATCCAACTCCAAATGATCTAAGCAGTGCATATATTGAAGAAACAATGTTGAGAGTTTTACCTTCAATTTCAGAAATAAAAATAAAGAGGGGAGTTTTATTGCCTGAATCTCAAAATCATATTTATTATAATGTTATTGAATCTATTTTTAATGGAGAAGAAGATTTTTGCGATTATCAAATTGGTATGACGGGGATTTTTTCTTTTTTGGTTGGGTATGCACTAGGAATACCGCCCTTATATAATATTGAAACAGGTGATGCAGGCGTAGGTGTTTTTGGATTAATGGATCATGGGTCAAATAATGGAAGAGGTGTGATACCTGCCCCACCTACTGCATGGAGTCGAATTAATGCTGGTTGGGTTGAGCCAACATTATTAAATAAAAATGGTATTTATGAAATTTATTCACGAAATATAGAAGATAAGATTATGAAAATTCCTATTTCTAATGATGAATATTTTTTATTAGAGTTTAGAAATAACTTAGCTGTTGAAAGTGATAACTTAGAAGAAATTAGATTTCAAGAAGATTTTTCATATTTACATTGGTTTGATGTGTTAACTGATTCATTACCTGAATTAATAAATTTAACTGAAATGGGAATTATTGAATCTATTTCTAATTATGATTTAGGTTTGCCAGAAACCGGAGCCTTAATTTGGCATATAAAAGAACCAAATTCTAGTTTAGATAGTATCAATATAGACCCTGAAAATAGACACATCCATTTGGAAGAAGCGGATGGTGCTATTGATATTGGTTATGAGAGTTTTAATCCCTTTTTTAATGAACATATTACAGGATGGGGTGCAGATATGTGGTTTCCACGAAATTCACAATGGGAATTAGCAAATCAAAATTTTGATGAAATTGAGTTTAGTGATTTAACATTTCCAAATACAAAAACTAATTCTGGAGTTAAAACAAATATTCGCATATCTGAAATTAATATATCTGATTCCACATTTAATTTTAAATTTCAAAAAACAAGTAACCTGAATTGGCTACAAATTGCAGAATATGGCTCTTACCCAATTGGTGCAACATCTAATTCTGTTATTATGAAATCTGGAAATGACTTTTTTCAAATTTATTTATCTATTCCTGATACAATTAGTATAAATACAATAAATATAGATTTTACAGATGATTGTATCAATAACCCATTTCAAATTATACAACCAGAAAACTCTGGGTATGAATGTATTTCTCAACCTCAAACTATAAATGGATATATTGAAAATCCAGATTTCCTAATTGAAATAGATAATGCATCGGCTGTTGGTGATATAGATTTAGATGGTTTAGATGAAATTTTTTATTTTGAAAATGGAAAATTATATTGTGAAAATGAAAATGGTACATTCTGTAATGGGTTTCCAATTTCTGGTAATTTCACAGAGTCATTACTAATAGCAAATATTATAGATGATGAATTCCCAGAGATTATTTTAAAAGAGGGATATGATTTAAAAATTATATCTCATCTCGGTATAGAATTATTTAGTGAATCTTCATTAACAAATGTAATGCCAATTATTGTGCCAAATTGGGATGGTGAATTAGCAGGATTAGTTGATGGTACTCAAATTTTTACTTTTGAATACGATGAACAACATAGCTATTGGATTACAAAATTTGGAACAATAAATGGAGATTCGAAATCTTCAGGTTTTCATTTTTCACAAGAAGTTTCTTTTGATGGAATTGAGAAAAAGAAAGTATATAATTACCCAAACCCTGTTAGAGATGGTAAAACTACATTCAGATTTTTTAATTACGGTGCAAGTTCTGTAAAAATAACGATTTTTAATTCAGCGGGGCAATTTATAGAATCATTTGAAAAAAATGATTTAACATATAATGAATATAATGAATATGAGTGGGAAACCGGTCGTTTAAATGTGGGGGTTTATCTTGCAGAAATTAAGCCGAATATTGGCAATGCACACCTAGTTCATGTTATGATATTAAATAAATGAAAAAATATTTAACTCAATATTTTATTTATATATTTTTAATTTCTGGATTATTTTGCCAGTCTTTATATAATCACCCCGAATTAAACTGGCATTCTTTTGAAACTGAACATTTTATATTTCATTTTCATGATGAAACTGAAAATTCAGCTAGAGAAGCGGCCACCGTAGCAGAATATATTTATCAGCCAATTACAACCCTTTATGACTATGAGCCACCGGAAAAAACACAAATAATTATTAAAGACACCGATGATTATGCCAATGGAGCTGCATATTCGTTTGATAATAAAATTGAAATTTGGGCAACTCCACTAGCCTTTGATTTAAGAGGTGCACATCGATGGTTGCAAAATGTAATTACTCATGAGTTTACTCATATTATTCAAATTCAATCATCCGTTAAATTTTCATTAAATGTACCGGGTGGTTTTTTTCAATTTATTGGTTATGAAAAAGAAAAAAGAGATGATGTATTATATGGTTATCCTGATCGAATAGTATCATACCCCTTACCCGGGATTATAATTCCACCTTGGTTGGCTGAAGGTACAGCTCAATTTATGTACCCAGGAGCTAACTTTGACTTTTTAGATTCTCATCGTGATATGATTATACGAGATAGAGTTTTGAACAATAATCTTCTTACTTTTTCACAAATGAATTCATTTGGTAAAAGAGGAATTGGCAATGAATCAACTTATAATCAAGGCTTTTCATTTATTTTATGGCTGGCAAAGAATTATGGAAATGATATTAATAAGAGAATATCAAAAGAGATTTCAAATCCATTTCAGTTTTCGATTTCAAATGCATTAAAAAAAGCAACGGGTATTTCTGGAAAAGAACTTTATAGTTCATGGGCAAATGATATTTCTATAGATTATTTAAAGAAAACAGAAAAAATAAAACGAAATGAAATTAAAGGTGAAATAATAGAAGACGATGGAGGGGTAAATTTATATCCCGTTTGGAGCCCTAATAATAAAAACTTCGCCTTTTTAAGTAATCGAAAACATGATTATTTTTCTCAAACAGATTTATATATATATAATTTTGAAACAGATAAATCAATAAAAATTGCAAGTAGAGTTGAATCTAAACCTACTTGGATAAATAATAGTCATATCCTTTATTCTCGTCGCTCGAAGAAAAATGATAATGGTTCTACTTTTTTTGATTTATATAAATATGATTTAAACTTAAAAGAAGAAACTCAATTAACAATTAGTGGTCGTTTTACAAGTCCATTAGTATTAAAAGGGAAGGATAAATTTATAGCATTTAAAACAAGTGATGGTTCAACAAATATATATTTATCAGATGTTAATCATGTAGATCTTCAGCCAATAACTCAAATTGATAATGGTTTAGTTCTTTTTTCAGCGACTTATAATTCTATTGAAAATATTTTAATTTTAGATGGGAATTCATTACATGGTCGGCAGTTATATTCATTGGATATGGAAAATTATAAATTAGAAATAATTACAAATTCAAATTGGGATTCCCGAAACCCAAATTATCAAAATGGACAATTATGTTATTCTGAAGATAAATCGGGGATTTATAATTTAATATGTGAGTTTAATGATAATAAGAATTATATCTCAAATGTTTTAGGTGGTGCTTTTATGCCAGATGTGAACAATAAAGGTGAAGTATTATTTAGCCTTTATAAAAATGGTGAGTATGAAATTGCAATATTGAAAGAAAAAAACTATATCAATAAAAATTATGTGGGATATTCTGAAAATAATTTTGAAAATCGTCCTCATTCCATTTTAATTTCAGAAAAAAATAATACGGAGGCAACTGATTATAAAGATGGGATGTCTCGTCCTTTTATTTTACCTAAATTGATGATTGATTATAATACCGTAAAATATGGTTTTTATTTATTTTCATCTGAATTTTTGAATCGAATGAATTTTATTGTAGGTGCATCATTAAATTCAATTAAAGATAAAGACCTATTTGCAATTTTTGAATATAAAAAATGGAAATATACATTTTATATGAATTTTTTTGGAATTCAAAGACATAAAAATAATATGGATTATAAGTTTTTTGATTTATATACAGGTAGATCAGATTTAAAATTTACAATTTTTGCAACAGATTTAGGTACAAAATTTCCTTATAAAAATCATTTAATAGACTTAAAATATTCATACCAAAAATATAGAGCAAACCAACGGTGGACATTTATTGAAGGATCTGGAATAAATGAATATCCAGCAGGGTATGGGTATGATTATTATCGAAATCATTCTCTTTCTTTAACTGGAAAATTTTCAACTAAAAAAACACAATTTTTAGGAAATATGTTACCTCAAAATGGATATGATTTAAATTACAAAATTATGTTTGATCATAATTTATTTTTAAATGGATTTAAGGAAGATCAATTACAGACGGAGATTTTTTCTCCCGAACATACTTTTAGAACTGAAGTTAAATTTCATAAGTATAAATTATTATCTGAAAAATTAAATATTAGTGGTGCATTTAAGAGTCAAATTGGAGTTGTGAGTAATCAAAACATCGATGATTTCTTTTATTATTTTAATGGAGGGTTAGCAGGTTTAAAAGGATATACTTATTATGATACAACATTATATGGTCCTAATATGATGTTATTATCTACCGTAGTTAGAAAACCTGTATTTACAGAAAAAAGTATTGTGATTGGCCCAGTAAATTTACAGAATTTATCTATAGGGATTATTGGACAATATGGTGGTGGATATAGCTATAAAATGAATGAAATTATTACTGGTAAACCAAAAAATTGGTTCTCTGATGTGAATTTTGGCGAATCTATAGGATGTGAATTAAGATTGGCAGGTTTCTCATTTTATTCATATCCAACGACATTTTCGTATGAAATCCATTATCCTTTAGCAAATGATTATGAAAATCCTCAACCTAAACATTATTTTACAATTTTATTTGATTTTCAGGAGTAAATATAGAATGATTAAATTAATTAGTATTTTTATAGTTTTTATTGGATTTTTAACAAGTGAAATTATTCCACAAAATATTGAAAAACTTGAAATTTTAGGCGAAATTAAATCTATAAGTGATTCTAGCTCAACAAGTGATAGTATCAAAATTTCATTGTCTATAAATAAAGAGAAAAAATATAAATATCCAGGAAGAGCAATGTTATTATCAGGTTTAATTCCGGGCTTGGGTGAATTGTATTCTGGAAGTCCAGTCAAAGCATTTACTTTTGCAGGAATTGAAGCTGGTGCATGGTATTTCTGGAATAAACAACAAGATAAAATGCTTATTCAAGAACAGGCATATAAACGTTTTGCTGATGAACATTGGGATTTTGAACGATGGGTAAAGAATTATTATAATTATTATAATTTGCAGAATGAATTTTTAAATACATTTGAGTTTTATAAATTATTTTCAAATATTCCAAATGGTATTCCAACAATGTTTGGTAGCTATAATAGTAACTTTAATCAAATTGAAGAATGGGTTGATATAAATAATAATTCTATACAGGACGAAGGTGAAATAATTGAATGGAATTATACACATATAAATGATGGGTCTCATTCAATTGCATTTTATGATCCTCGTTATGATGAAATTAAAACATTTCCTAATGATCCTCCTAGTTTAGAAAGTAATGGATATTTTTATTGTTCTGATTTTGATAATAGTTCTAATAATTGTAATTCTTTTGAGTTATTACCTGAATTTGAAGAAGTACTTTCAGAAGTATATGTTCAAAAGAACTTACATTTTTATGAAAATATTGGTAAATATAATCAATTTTTTATGGGGTGGGATGATGCTCAATTAACAGTAACTTCATTTTCTTTATCCGATAATTTAGTAAATATTGGGGTGGATATTTCGAATTATGTGGTAACGGCAGATTCTATAATTGGTCCATTGAATAATCCGAGAATAAATATATCAGATAAATTTGAATATAATTCAAATACAGGTGATTTAGAGTTGGTAGAAAATTTAAACCCTAGTTTACAAAATTTTCAAATTATGTACACAAAAGCAAGTATATTTGATAATGAAGGATATATTGTTCCAAAATCTCCAAATAAATGGACTTACCGAGATTTAAGGGATGAATATAATAATATTGGAAAAATGGCAGGGTATGCAATGACTTCTGTTATGTTTAATCATGTTATTAGTATGATTGATGCAGTAATTTCAACTAATATTTCTAATCGAAAAAGTCAACAATCTCGAGTTACCGCGGAACCTATTTTAGATTTAGAATCAAAATATGGTGTGGGTGGTATTCGATTAAATTATAGGTTTTAATTTATGATACAAAAGTTTATTCTTATTTCTTTATATATAATTTTAATGATGAATTGTGGTTCAAAATCAAGTTTATTAGATGAAAATATAGCTGAGCGATTTAATTTAGGAATGGAGTATTTTGAAAAAGAAAAATATTTAAAAGCAGAAATTGAATTTAATTATCTTATTTTAAACAACCCTGGTTCAAAATTATCTTTAGATGCACAATATTATTTAGCCGAATCTATGTTTTATCAAGAAAAATATGATGAATCAATAGTAGAATATATGAGGTATAGTCGGTTTTCAGATGATCCAATTAAAATAGAAACTGCAGAATTTAAATCATGTAAAGCATCTTTTTTATTATCAAATAATTTTTTACATGATTTAGGGTCTGCACCTGAACTAATGGATAAATTGCAAGTATTTATTGAGAAATTCCCAGAAAGTAATTATTTGTCTGATATAGAAGGTTTTTTTAGTGAAATCAGAGAAAGACTTGCGAAAAAAGAATATGAAGCAGGAAGACTTTATTTAAAAATAGAGGAATATGAATCTGCATTAATATATTTCAATGAAGTTATAACATTATATTATGATACAAAATATGCAGATTTAGCGAGAATTGAAATTATATTTACCTTTTTATTACAACATAAATATGAAGATGCTATTTTACAATTATCTATATTTGAGGATAAATTTATAGATGGTAATAATCAATTAATCGCTAAAACATTGATTAAAGATATGAGAGACGGTAATTTGACATTATCAAATTACTATCGATTATATAAGTGAAGTTGTATTTTTTGGGTGGATCGTTTAATCCACCGCATTTAGGCCATTTAAAGATTGCAGAGTTTTGTATAAAACAATGTGATCTTTTTTTATTTATACCCACATATAAATCTCCATTTAAATTAAACCAAAAAATCGTTTCACCTTCTCATCGTTTAAATATGTTAAATTTATTAATACAAAAACATGAAAAAATTAAAGTAGATTCATTTGAAATTGAAAAAGAAGAGACCAGCTATACTTATAAAACAGTAGAATATATTAAAAATAAATATAATCCTTCTGAATTGGTAATGATAATTGGTGATGATCATTTGGAAGCTTTAAATAAATGGAAAAACATTGATTATATTTATAATAATTGTAAATTAATTTGTTTTAATAGAAATAATATATACACCAAAAAGAATCTGGAAATCGAATTTATTAAATCTTTTAATTTCCCAATTTCATCATCCCAAATTCGAAATAATATTAAACAAAAAAATATTCGGGGAATAAAGAATTCCTTATCAAGTAAATTGGTTGACTATATTTTAAAAAATAAATTATATGAAAAATAAAAATATGAGTAATACATAAATTATTGTTTATCAATAGTTGTAAGGTGTATAAAATTAATAAGTTATTATATATATTAACAATGTATTCACAGTGAAAATAAAAATTTTCAGGATGATGTATGTAAGGAGTGTAGAAATGATTATTTTGTATATTATGGCATATATAATATGAAATATTTATTTTGTAATTTTAATATCTCCGCGAATGAAGAAAAATCATTTTATCAGTTTTGAAATATATTGAATTGATGAAAAAAATAATTCAACATTCCTCCTCCCTAATAATCCTGCTCATTTTTATTACTATACTAAATGGGCAGGATTTTATAATTAATCAATACCGTGTTCAAGATGGATTATCTCAAAATCAGGTATATGCAGTTAATGAAGATTTAGATGGTTTTCTCTGGGTTGGAACTCGAAAAGGTCTAAATAGGTTTGATGGAAAAAACTTTATAAAATATTATAAAGGAACCCATCCTGTCATTCATAGTCATATAATAAAAGATATTGACATTGATAAAAATAATACGATTTGGGTTGCATGTGAATTTGGATTTTATGGTCTTCAAACTGATTATAGTGGTAAAGTAATAAAAGGATATGGTCCATTTATTACAGATGCTCAAATTTTTGATCTTGATGTTGATGAAAGTAAAATATTAGTAAGCTCAGATAGAGGCATTTTTAAATATAATATTGAAAAGTCTGATATTGTGCTTAAAAATACGTTATTAAACGATAATCCTGATGAGATTTTTCTTTTTATAGAAAAAGTAAATGATAATCAATATATTACTTCCAGCACCTTAGATAAATATTATTTAATTAAAAATAATATTATTACTGAAATTAAATCACATGTTCAAAATGGATTTGATTTAATAACCATTCCTGATAATAATTATTTAATTACTTCATTGGATGGCCTTGCCCAAAAGAATACTCAAAATGAAATTGAACAAATTAATAAAATTAATAATATTAAAATCCCATATAGAATTATTTTAGACAAACAATATGGCTATTGGGTTGGGACATATATGGATGGATTATAT
The DNA here is from genome assembly GCA_014381925.1 of Fidelibacterota bacterium. Taxonomy (GTDB): domain Bacteria; phylum Fidelibacterota; class Marinisomatia; order SCGC-AAA003-L08. Next base: position 38,940 of record JACNKR010000048.1, read on the forward strand.
TTAGTAAACACAGATTTTACAATTAATCACCATTTTAAAAATACCATTATTAATGATATTACAAATATGCATCATGATGTTAATGGTACACTTTGGGTTGCGACTGATGGATATGGTTTATATTCAATTAAAATTTCTAAATTTGAAAAATATGATAAATCTAATGGTTTATCAAATCAAATGATTTGGTCTGTCGAACCAAATTCAATGGAAAATGAAATTATCGTAGGAACCTATACAAATGTAGCTTGGATAAAAAATAATGTTGTTATTGAATCAACCTTTAAAGAATATTTTCATCGAAATAGTATAAATTGTATCGAGGTCTCAAATTCTGATGATATATTTATTGGTACTGTCCATTCATTTTTTAAAATTTCAAATAATAGAGATTCAATTTATCAAATTCATTCAAAATATTTTTCCGAAGATTCAGGAGTAATGTCATTAAAATTTGATAATAATAATGAATTATGGCTTGGAATGAATACCTATCCTAATTTAATAAAGTATGATGGAGAGAACTGGGAACCATATTCATTTTCTGAAGATGGGAACCAAAATAGAGTAAGAAAAATTGATTTTGATTCTAAAAATAATGTATGGTTTACAACGGATCATTATTTAATTAATAAAAATGGTATTTTTTGGGAAAAAATAAATTTTGAGGGAGAAGTCGTTTATGATTTTGATTTAATTAATGATTCTCTAATATATGTAGGAACAGATGCAGGGCTATGGGAAATAAATAAGGTTTCTCCTATAAAGTTAAATTTAGATATTCCAATAATGACATCAATTTATTCAATTCAAAATGATGAATTTAATAATTTATGGTTAGGTACAGATAATGGTATTTATAATTATGATATTTTAAATAATGAAATATATCATTTTGGGATATCAGATGGATTAACAGAATTAGAAACAAATTCAAGAACATTAAACTTTGATAAAAATGGAGATTTATGGATTGGAACAACTGCTGGTGTATTTAAGAAAGACCATTCAATTTTTTCTAAAAAGATTAATAAAAAATGTTTTATCGAAAAGGTTAGTTTCAATGATACAACTTTAACAGATTTTTATAGAAATAAAATTATAATAAATGATGGTGAAATTGAATTCAATCTCGTCGCAATAAATTTAAAGCAAAATAACGATCCTATGTTTAAGTGGAGATTATTAGGTCAAAGTGATAAATGGTTTACTTCAAAAAGTAATATGATTCGATTTTCAAATTTGAAATATCTTGATTATGTTTTTCAATATCAAGCTGTTTGGAGTAGTCAGGAATCAACAGACATAAAAGAATTTTATTTTACCAATAAATATGATTTAATAAATAGTCTATTCTTTAAAATATTTTTTAGTTTTCTATTTATAATAATAATAATTTTTATTTTATTTTTTAATAATGATAGTAATAAAACAGACTTAGTTCCATTAGAAATAAATATATTTAAACCTCATCTTGAAATAATTGCAGAGGGGATTTCAAATGGTAAGAGTGTGTTTAATTCTATAAATGCAAGGTCTATATTAATTCTTATTTTATTAAAAAAGTTTATTGATAATTCAGGAGTTCAATCTGAAGAAATAAATAAAATTGTTTGGCCTGAAATAGATGAAGATAAAATTAGAAATAGAAAAAATGTAACAATGTCAAAGATTAGGAAATTATTTTCAATAATAAAAAAAGAAGATTTTATAGAGTTAAAAAATAATATTTATAACATTAATGATAAATATTTAGAGTTTAATTGTGATTTGAAAACTTTTATGATTAATTATGAATTAGGTGAATCAGCAAAAAAAGCAAATAATATTTTAGATGCAATAAAATATTATCAGTTAAGTATAAAATATTATAATAAAATTGGAGTTTGTAATCCTCAAAAAATAGAAATAATTGATAGTTATAATAATAAAATTAAATTATTAGCCATTTCATCCGCCAACTATCTTATTGAAAATGAGAATTTATGTTATGATCAAGATTCAATTGAAAAAGCCAATAAAATAATTTAAAATTATTATATTTACCTTATAGATACAATAGTGAAATATCATAATTTTTAATATGGTGCATTTCAATAAAATAACAGCAACGTACTTTCCAAATATAGGAATAGACGATTTTTCACTTCGAATTAATAAAGGCGAAATGGTTTTTTTAGTGGGTCCTTCAGGTGCAGGAAAATCAACTGTGTTAAAATGTCTATACGGAGATGTCAATATTCAAAAAGGGGTATTATCTTTAGAAGGTTCCGACATTACAAAATTGAGTATAAAACAAATTCAAAAACTTAGACGAAAAATTGGGATTGTGTTTCAGGATTATCGACTTATCAATGAAAGAACTGTTTTTGATAATATTTCGTTACCATTAAGAATAGAAAAAAAATCTTCATCTCAAATAAAGCTAAGAACAAATGAAGCATTATATGAAATTGGTATTGAGCATTTAGCTAAGCGGTTTCCGAATGAATTGAGTAGTGGGGAACAACAGCGAGTAAGTATTTGTCGTGCATTAGTTAAAAAACCGGTTATGATTCTTGCTGATGAGCCTACTGGGAATTTAGATCCTGAAGCATCTATTGAAATTGTAAAAATATTTGAAAGATTATCAGAGTTAGGCATAACAATTGTAATGTCAACACATAATCATTCACTTATTCAAAATACAAAACATACAATAGTTAATCTTCATCTTGGCACAAGAGTATTAAGTTGATTTCATCTTTTATATTTTTAATTGGCGAAAGTTTTAAAGGGATTTGGCGAACAAGAGTACAATCCTTTTCATCAATATTAATGATAATGATTTCAATATCACTATTAGTTGCAGGGTATTTTGTTTATACTAACTTTAATAGATATTCCGATGAATTAAAAACATCTTATCAAATGGAAGTTTTTTTTAATTCAGAATTAGATAGTATTGAATGTCAAGATTCTTATAATAAAATTTATTCCTTTCCTTTTATTAAAAAAGGTGAATATATTTCAAAAAAAAGGGCAGGAGATATATTTAATAAGCAGTTTGGGCAAGATATAAATTTTGTTTTTGGAACTAATCCTCTGCCTTGTAGTGGCCGATATGATATGGTTGAATCTTTTCGTAATATTGATGGATTGAATGAAATTAAAGAAAAAATTTCAATTTTATCTGGAGTTGAAGATATTCATTATCCATCTGAATTCATTATAAAGTTTGATAATTTATCCTCAGATTTAATGGCTGGATTTATTATTGGTGGTATCATATTTTTATTTATTTCTATTTTTATTATTTCAAATACGATTAAAATGGTAATTCATGCGAGAAGGTCACAATTAGATTTACTCATTTTACTCGGTGCATCAAATGTTTTTATCAAAACTCCATTAATTTTAGAGGGTATTTTCCATGGGATTATAGGTGGTATATTAGCAGGTGGAATTTCAATTTTAATGAAAACAATATTAACTTATTTATTTTATCCCACAATTAGTTTACAAATAATATCGAATTCAATATTACTTTTTTCATGTTTAACTTTTGGTGTTTTATTTGGAATGATTGGAAGTATTATGGGAATCGGAAGATATTTGGAAAAGTAGAAATATATCCGTTTTAATGTTTACTCGCATTTGCTTAAATTGTGGGCTATTGAAGATTAACAATCCGTTGTTAATATGTTATTTTTCTATTCAAAAGTATTAGTTTTTATGAATAATAAATTAATTTTTTCGTTATTTTTTCTATTTTCACAGCTTATTTCTGCTGAATCTATGGTTGGTGTTATCCATTCAGTGAGTGGAGATGTGACAGTTTATTCCAGAACACAAACAAATTCTGTAAAAAAAGCAATAATAGGTAGAGCCATTTATAATGGAGACCAAATTGTAACAAGTGGAAATGGTATTTGCCAAATTCTTTACAAGGATGAAAGTATTTTTATCCGAGTAAGTGAAAATTCTAAAATTAAATTTAGCTCGGCAGGATTCTCTGATATTATTGATTTGATATCGGGTCAATTTTATTGTCAAAAGGCTCAAAATAATAGGGCAATTAAAGTTTTTACATCTATTGGGCAATATAGTTGCGTTAATGGTCGTTTTTGGTTATCTACTAAATTAAATAAAAATGATGAAGTTCTTATACATTCTGGTGAAGTTCATTTAAATAATCAATATAGCTTAAGTGATGTAGATCTAAAAACAGGTGACGCTGGAATTTCATATACAAATGGAGAAGTTATTGTCGGGGGGTATAATGACCTTAGCTTAGTAGAATTAAAACCGCAAACGAAAACCATTGAAGATTTTATTTTACCCATTATTTTAGAAAAAAATATTCCACAAATTCATTCCTATGATTTAATTCCTCAATATAAAACACGAATTTCAATTTTTAATGATAATGTTCAAAGCTTTAGAAATTATCGCTATCAATTTGGTACTCATGCAAATGGTGAATCATATATTCAATTTATTTCTTATTATCATAAATTTGATTTTAAAGTTGGAGTGGCAATCCCATTTGTTTTTGGGAAAGATGGTTTTAGAAAATCAGATTGGGATGATATTTTTGATTTATTTGAGCGTATTAATTATTTAGATTATTTTAATACAGAAAAAAAATATGAAATACATTTAGGAAAAATTGAGAATAAAACATGGGGTGCTGGAGGTTTACTTTATAAATATACAAATACTCAAAATTATCCAAATACAGTAAGAACTGGTTTTGATGGAACAATTTCAATGGGTAATAAATTCCTTAATTTTAATTATTTTATATCAAGTTTTAGAGATTTTAAAAATGGTGGTGGACTGATGGGAATTAGATCAGAAATGTATTTAACAGATTACTTTCCATTAACAATTGGATTTGGATTTATAACAGATCTTAATAATTATTCAGAAATCAATTCAGAACTTAAATTTTCAACAAGAACAATTTCAGGTACGGAAGTTGATATTAATTATAAATTGTTTTCAGGTGTAAATAATTATTTAAATCTCTTTTTTGAATATGATGAAATTTATTATAATGAAGAAATTATTTTTACTAGCCCGAGTAAGGATATAATTAAAAAACCTGGGGGATCTAATTGGATTTTTGGATTTGAACATAAAAAAGGTACATTAATTAGTGAAATTTCTTTTTCACTTGCTTCAAAAACAATGAATAGTGAATACTTTAATTCAGTCTATGATTTAGAAAAGGCAAGATATATTTCAATATCTGAAGATTCTATAATGAATTCTGATTCTCACTTAAATGATTTAAATAATTTTAGATTAAACCATACAACAAACCTTGAAGATTTAACTTTCCAAGACTATTTAATACCAAAAAATATTTATTCAGTTTATAGTGATCGACTGAACTTTTATGATACACCAGGAATTAAGTTTTCGATGCAAAAATATTTTGGAATTTATGGGCATTTTAATTTCAGTTATGGCTTTAAAATGGAAAAGTTAGATGCTCAATATGATAAAATTTATAATAGTTTAAGCGATGATGATAAAATTAATTTTGAATATTTACCAAAAAAATACCATAGTTTAGAAATTCATACAGGGATTGGAGATAAAGTTATCAGAGGGGTTTATGGGTTGAACTTTTTCTATAATCAATATAATGCACCAACATTTTTTAGTTTTAGTGATGAATTAACAAGTGCTGAAATGGGATTTAATATTAGTCTTCGTCCTATTCAGTTTATGCGTTTAATAATTGAAAATAAAATGATACATTTTGATTTTAATAACGATGGTGTTATTGATAAAGCGAATAATATAAATGTTGAATTTAAATTTTCAATTTAGTTAAATGTCTCATGCAAAAGAAATATTAAAGTTTGATGTTGGTGGAAAAGGATTTAAATGGGCAGCTTATTTATTAATTCTAACATCTATAACTTTAATTATTTTAGGGGTATATTTTTTATCTAATTTAATTAATGAATTTTAAAGTTTTTGCTTCGATATTAATAGGTATGTGCCTGATTGGTATGTCCTTAGGTTATGTACTTGGATTTTATGTTAGAGATATAATTGATTCTAATCATTGGGCTTATTTAGGTGCACCTTTATTGGGTATTGGTTCAGGCTTAGTAATGGTCGGTGCATTATTTAATAAACATCTCAAAACTTGATTTTATCATCTTATAAATCAATCTTAAATTTAACCTCTGAATTATTTTAAAATATTTTAATTTCGTGCTAGGCGGGGAGCTAGCGGTTCCTTGTAACCTGAAATCCGCTTCATGCAGGGTCAAATGCCGTAGGAAGGGTTTTGCTGAATTTCAATTTAATTATAAGTAGTGATGATTTTGTCAGCTCTACGCAATATATGGTGGTTAAACCCCGTCAGATCCGGAAGGAAGCAGCGGTAGATTATTTATATATGTGCCGTAGAATCCTGATAGATAGCTGGCTGTTTTTAAATTGTTGTGTCCAGAAGGTTCGACCTACGGTGCACGGAGATTTAGGAATATAATGAGTTATCAAGTATTATCTAGGAAATGGCGTCCTCAAATATTTGATGATGTTATTGGTCAATTACATATTACTAAAACATTACAAAATGCAATTCAAAAAGAACGAGTTGCACACGGTTTCCTATTTTCAGGTTTAAGAGGTGTTGGAAAAACGACAACTGCTCGAATTTTTTCAAAAGCTTTAAATTGCTCAAATCCACAAAATAATAATCCTTGTAATAAATGTAATATTTGTAAAGATATTACAAATGGGCGAAGTTTAGATGTACTTGAAATTGATGGTGCTTCTAATCGAGGGATTGATGAAATAAGAGAACTTAGAGAAGCGGTAAAATATCCACCTACAAATGGTAAATATCGAATTTATATTATTGATGAGGTTCATATGTTGACAACACATGCATTTAATGCATTATTAAAGACATTAGAAGAGCCACCACCACATGTGAAATTTATTTTAGCCACTACAGACCCTCAAAAATTACCTCAAACAATTTTATCAAGAACATTACGATTTGAGTTTAAACGCGTTCAATTACCTATATTAAAAAATTATATTCAACATATATTGGATAAAGAAAAAATAAAATATGATGATGCAAGTTTAATTCAAATAGCAAAAAAAGGTGATGGTAGTGTAAGAGATTCTCTTAGTTTGTTAGATCAAGCAATTACTTATACAAATGGAAACTTAATTTTAAATGAAGTACAAAATATATTAGGTGTTATTAGTGAAAGTTTATATTGTGAAGTATTATCTGATATAATAACAAAAAAAACAGATTTAATTTCTAATGTTCATACAGCTTTAAATTCTGGTATATCACTTGGTGATTTCATTATTGGGTTTAATCATTTTTTAAATCAAGTAATGCTTGTATTAAGTGAAGTTGATATTGATATTGAATTGGGTGATGATACAATTAAGTGGATTCAGTCACAGCCCAATTTACAAGTTTTAGATATATTAAGAATGATAGAATTATCCCAGAATTTTGAATCCAAGCTAAGGCATATGAAATATCCAATATTAAATTTGGATTCTATGTTAGTAAAACTTCTTTCAATGGAATCTACAGTTACAATTTCTGAAGTTATTCATGGAAATATAAAAAATATTCCTCCTAATCCATTTTCTCGAAAAAATATTGAGAATAAGCCCGCTGATAAAATTGAGAATAAGACTAAAGTAAAAGAATTAAAAAAAATAGACTCACCTAAATTATCCATTCCCGATGAAAAAGAAGATCCTTCGGGCAAAGTATCTGATGAAAAACCCATAATTGAAAAAAATATTGCTAAAATACAGAATAGTAAATTAGATTTAAACTTTTTTGAACGAAATTGGAATGATTTTTTAGATCAAGTAGAGGCTGAACATCCTAAATATTTAACTTATTTAGCAGATGTAAAATTAAAATCATTTATTGATGGAACTTTAACCATTCAATTAAATTCAGAAGATGAATTTAATGCAAGAGGAATAAAAAATAATCAAGTAAATTTAGAAGAAATATTAGAAACATATTCAGGAGAGAAAGTAAAATTATCACTGAATATAATTAAAGATAATTTAAAACCAACTATCGAAAAAATAGCTAATGGTATAGTTAAAAAGTCTAATGGACATCCATTATTTGAAACAATTATGGAAACTTTCGATGGTGAATTAATGAGGAGTTAATATGTTTCCAAAAGGTGGAATGGGAAAAATGATGAAACAGGCACAAGCTTTACAGGCTAAAATGGCACAAGCTCAGAGTGAACTGGGAGATATTAGTGTTGAGGCAAATTCCGGCGGAGGAATGGTTGTGGTTTGTGCAAATGGCAATAAAGAAATTACATCAATTAAAATAAATCCAGATGTATTGGAAGAAGATGTAGATTTATTAGAAGATTTAGTTTTAGCTGCAACAAACCAAGCACTTGTTAAAGCATCAGACGCCGCGGAAGAAAAAATGAATTCTGCTACAGGTGGAATGATGGGACAATTTAAAATGCCAGGAATGTAATGCTCCCTGAATCTTTACAGCGAGTTATTGAAGGTTTTAAGCAATTTCCCGGTATTGGTCCGAAAACAGCCCGCAGGCTAGCATTTTATGCGTTAAATTCGAATGTTACACAAATCCAAGGATTTGCAAATTCATTAATGAACTTAACAGAGAAAATTAAAGAATGTGGTATTTGTTTTAATATTACAGAAAATCAATATTGTGATATTTGTAATGATAAATCTAGAGATACAACTGTATTATGCATTGTAGAATGTCCTTCAGATATTTCATTAATAGAGCAAACAGGATTTAAGGGTCAATATCATGTGTTGGGTGGAATGTTATCTCCACTGGACGGAGTTGGACCAGATGATTTAAATTTTGAAAATTTCATTTCCAAAACTGAAAATTTTTCTGAAATAGTAATCGCAACAAACCCTAGTGTTGAAGGTGAAACTACAGCCTTATATATCGTAAATTTATTAAAAGATTTGCCAATTAAGGTTTCGCGACTAGCAAGGGGGTTACCATCGGGTGGGAATTTAGAATATGTAGATGAACTTACTTTATTGCGTTCAATGTCAGAAAGGGTTGAAATCACAACTTAATGCAAAAACATATTCCTAATTTACTCAGTTTATCTCGGGTTTTATTGACACCTGTTTTTTTATATTTTTTACTTTTTTCTGATCATGAGCATGCAAAATTAATTTCAGCAATAATATTTACAATTGCATCAATTACAGATGCATTTGATGGGAAAATTGCACGAAAATATGGTTATGAAACTCGAATTGGCGTATTCTTAGATCCATTAGCAGATAAATTTTTAGTATTATCTGCATTTTTTTCATTTGTATTTTTGGGGGATATTGAATTAATTATGGTTATTTTAATTTCATTTAGAGATATTTTTGTTACTATATTAAGAATGATAATGGAGGCAAAAGGAGTTACAATGATAACAAGTAAAGCGGGGAAATTAAAAACCCTTCTTCAAATTGGAACCATTAATGTAATTTTTCTTTATATATTACTAAAATTTTATAAGTATTCAAATTATTTAGAAATCTTCGATAAATACCAAATTATTTATTTATTAATGTTAATTACAACAATAGTGACGGTATATACAGGTCTTCATTATTTTTATTATAATCATAAAAAATTAAAAACAATATTATTTAACAAATGACACTGATACACAAACTAATCAGCACTTTTTTTTTATCGGAAAATTACCATACGCTCCTGGAACATGGGGTAGTTTAGGTGCAATTCTCATTTGGTGGTACATTCCGCACGATTTAATAATTCAATCCATTTTTATTTTATTATCAATCATAATTGGAACATGGAGTTCACAGATTTATGCGAACCATTTAAATTTAAAAGACCCCTCTGAAATTGTAATTGATGAAGTTTCAGGAATGTGGATTACATTATTTTTTGTTCCTCATCAATTAAGTTTATTTATAATTGGATTTGTTTTATTTAGATTTTTTGATATAAAAAAACCATGGCTAATTGATAAAGTTCAATATTATTCTGGTGGAATTGGTATTATGGCAGATGATATTCTTGCTGGAATTTTTTCTCGAATTATTATTTATATTGGAGTGATTTTATTTCTTTAAGGGCATCAATATTAACAATTGGTAATGAATTAGTTTCTGGATTTACAGTAGATACAAATTCTTCATGGTTGGGAAAAAAATTAGTTTCTCGAAAAATAATTGTTGAAAAAATAGTTTCTGTTAGAGATCAAGATGAAGCTATTAAATTTGAATTACAATCTTTATTAAATAAAAAACCAGATTATTTATTTATAACTGGTGGACTTGGTCCAACTCATGATGATATTACTCAAAATTCAATTAAAACATTTTTTAAATTGGATGAAGATTTCGATCAAAAATATTATGATACCTTGAAAGTTAAATTTGCTGAACGCGGAATTGACATGCCGGAAAGTAATCGTAGTCAAGCAATTATATATAAAAATTGTAAAATGTTAAATAATCCAAAAGGTACTGCAAAAGGGATTGAAGTTAATTTTAATAATACTAAAATATTTGTTTTACCCGGCGTACCAATTGAGATGAAAGCTATTTTTTTTGATTCAATTAATTCTATTTTACCAGTTGAATCTAAAAACTCATTGATAACTTTAAGAGCTTTTGGTATTTCGGAGAGTAGTTTAGCTAAAAAAATGAATAAAATTTTAGATGAATGGAAATCAAAAGTTGAAATTGCATTTTTGCCAAGTCATTTAGGTGTTGATGTAAGAATAAATAATTTAGTAAACCCGAAAATTAATTTATCTGAAATTGTTGAATCTATAAATTCTGTTGTTGGTAATTATTTTTTTGGAAGTGGAAGTGAAAAATTAGAACAAATAGTTGTTGACGGGTTGAAATTAAATAATTTAACACTTTCAGTTGCTGAATCATGTACTGGTGGTAAATTAGCAAATTTCATTACGTCGGTACCAGATAGTTCTTCTATTTTTATCGGTGGAATTGTGGCATATTCAAATTCGGTTAAAATGAATTTTTTAGATGTTGCTAAAGACACAATTGAGAAAAATGGTGCAGTAAGTGAAGAAGTTGCAATCCAAATGGCAAATGGAATCCGAGAAAAAACAAACTCAGATATTGGAATTGGAATTACAGGAATATCTGGTCCAACGGGTGGATCCGTTGATAAACCTTTAGGACTCGTTTTTATTGCAATTTCAGGAAAGCAAAATAATAAAGTTAAAAAATTCATACTAAAAATGGATAGAGTTATGCATCAGGAAACAACTTCCTATATTGCATTAAATATGATAAGGAGATATTATTTTAGAAAATAAACGAATATTTATAGGGATTCCTGTAAGAGTGAATTTAAGTACAATGGTAGAAATGGTTCAAACTACAATTGATGCACCATATGGTGATATTAAGTGGGTCTTTGGAAAAAATTTACATATGACACTATCTTTTTTAGGTAATTTAGATGAAAAGAAAATAAATGAATTAAGCCAAAAATTAGAAAGTCTTCAGTTTGGATCCCCGTTTAATTGTGTATTAACACATACTGGGGTTTTTCCTGATGAAAAAGAACCACGAGTCTTTTGGTTAGGTATAGAAAGAGGAAAAGATAGAGTAATTGGTATTGTTGAACAAATTAATAACATATTAATAGAATTAGATTTACCTGTTGATGATAAATTATTTATTCCTCATATCACAATTGGTCGTGTAAAAAATAAAGAAAATGTGTGGAAAATAGGTTCAGATAATTACTTAAATGCCGTATTTTCACCTACGAGATTCCCCGTGAATTCAGTACATTTGTATCAAAGTGAATTAACTCAACAAGGAGTTAAGTTTACAACAATCGTTTCAAACAATTTACAATAAAGAGGACTTTATTATGGAAAGCAAAGCAAAAGGTAAAAATTTAGATTTAGCCATTACTCAAATTGAAAGACAATTTGGGAAGGGTTCAATTATGAAAATGGGAGATAAAAAAGCATTAAGTATTGAATCTATTTCGACAGGTTCAATTTCATTGGATGCAGCTATTGGAATAGGTGGTATTCCCAAAGGACGAATAATAGAAATTTACGGCCCTGAATCATCTGGTAAAACAACATTAACTTTGCATATTATTACAGAAGCTCAAAAAGCAGGTGGTTCGGCAGCTTTTATTGACGCTGAACATGCGCTAGATCCGATTTATGCAAAAAAATTGGGGGTAGATACAGATACTTTATTAATTTCTCAACCAGACACAGGTGAACAAGCTTTAGAAATTACGGAAACTCTTGTGAGAAGTGGAGCATTGGATGTAATTGTAATTGATTCGGTTGCTGCATTAGTTCCAAAAAATGAATTGGATGGTGAGATGGGAGATTCCCACATGGGATTGCAGGCAAGATTAATGTCACAAGCATTAAGAAAATTAACAGGTACTGTTGCTAAATCTAAAACGTCAGTTATTTTTATTAATCAATTAAGACATAAAATTGGTGTAATGTTTGGAAGCCCTGAAACAACAACAGGAGGGAATGCACTTAAATTTTATTCATCACTTCGGTTAGACATTAGGAGAATTGGTCAAATTAAAGATGCCGACCAAGTGGTAGGAAATAGAACTCGTGTTAAAGTAGTAAAAAATAAAGTAGCACCCCCATTTAAACAGACCGAATTTGATATAATGTATGGTGAAGGTATTTCATATATTGGTGACTTATTGGATTTAGCTGTTACAGCAAATATTGTACAGAAAATGGGAGCATGGTTTTCTTATGGCGATGCTAAAATTGGTCAAGGCCGAGAAAAGGCAAAACGATATTTAGCTGAAAATGAATCTATTACTGTTGAAATAACAGAAAAAGTAAAAGCATTTTTAGGAATAGAAACTGAAAAATAATATTTTAATAATTTGTATAGGATAAAATTTATTTTCAAAATACTATTATTTATATTTAATGTAATCTTTTTTTCTACTCTTGCTTTTTCTACTGAATTAGATTTTGAAGTTGTGGTGCATAATGAAGGTGCTTCAACAAAAAATCTTATTTTCCATACTATGAACAATCAATTCCTCGCGATTTTAGATAGTAATTTAGTTCCATATTGGCAAATTAAGGTTGATGAAATAGGTTTAGATTTTAAAGTAAATCAAAATAATTTAACTTATTTTCAAAAAGATAGTACTTCTTGGATTGTATTAAATTCAGAAATGCAAGAGGTAGATACTTTAAAATGCACAAACGAACTAAAAGCTGATTACCATGATATTCAATTATTAGAAAGTGGTGGTTATATTTTACAATCATATCATGATGAAATTATGGATATGTCGCAATATATTTCAAATGGATATACAAATGCGGTTGTAAATGAGTTGGTCATTCAAGAATTTGATGTAAATCATAATTTAATTTTTGAATGGTATGCACATGACCATTTAAATATTGGTGATTATTCAACTTTAAATTTATTTCTTGCTGATTTTACCTGGATGCATGGTAATAGTATTGAAATTGATTTTGATGAAAATTTGATTTTATCAAATAGACGAAGTAGTGAAGCAATTAAAATAGATAGAAATACAGGTGATGTTATTTGGATTTTAGGTGGTCCAATGAGTGATTTTACATTTCTTCATGATTCCTTTAATGGATTTTCTAAACAACATGATGTGAGAAGATTGCAAAATGGAAATATTTTAATTTTTGATAATGGTACTCAACATACTCCTCAAATATCTCGAATTATTGAATATGAGTTAAATATAGACAATATGACTGCTGATTTAATTTGGGAATATAGTCACCCTGAGGAATATGTGGGATTATCGATGGGTAGTGTTCAACGATTAGAAAATGGAAATACATTAATTAATTGGGGGAATATTTCAAATTCGGGTGCTATCGTTACAGAAGTTAATATGGAAAAAGAAATTGTCATGGAAATTCATTTTCCAATGGGTAATAATATTTATAAAGTTCGAAAAAATGATTGGCAATTTAATATTGATTTAATGAAAGCTGACTTAAACTTAGATCAAATAATCAATATTTTAGATATATTAGCTGTAGTTAATATTATTTTAGATTCCAATTCATCAAGTACTGCTTTTCAATTATTTAAAAGTGATTTAAATAATGATGGAGAAATTAATATTGCTGATATTATTATAATGATTACACTTATTTTGGAATAGAATTTCCTTCAGAATCTATATTTTTATGGGGTTTTTTTATATCATTAAATAAAATTGATTCTATTTTTAATCCAATTGAATTAATGAATCTGGTTTGATAAAAAACCACTTAATTGAACCTATATTTTTAATTTTATTTAACTTACTTTCAGCATCTATAATCAATTTAAAGCTTACCCTTCTTGAACTTTTTTCATCTTCAAATCTTGACTGCCCATCAACATTGTATAAAATTTTACTCGATGAATATCCAATTGATGAAAGTATATTACGTGTCCAAAGATCTATTTCCCCAATATTATAAATATTTAAAACATATTTTAATACATTTGAGCTTCTTTTTTGGGATAATTTCATATTTTTTAAATATGCTTCCAGCCCTCTTTTTTCCCCATCACCCCAATCACTACTTGTATGACCTTCAATTTGAATAGCACTAATCTGGTTCCTAAATTGTTCATTTTTTATAATAAAAATATACCTAGGAAAAAATATATCTAAAATATTTTTAAATTGGTCTGAAAGTTCAGCCTTCCCTTTTTTAAATAAAACCTCTGAACTATTAAATTTAAATGCAAGTGTAGTAGGATCGAAATCTGCTTCCCAATCCTCAAATTCATCGGAAAATTCTTCTTTGATTTCAGAAGCAATATCTTGCTTGATTAATTGATAATCTATAACAATGTCTTTGGCCGATTCAGCAATTTCACTGGAGTTACTAATATAATTTATAGAAATAAAAAGAAAGATAATTGTTAAACCAGTCATTACATCAGATACATAAGTCCAATAATCTTCACTTTGTTTTTGCCTTTTGAATTTAGCCAATTTAAATATTGGAATCAGGTTTAGATATTTGATCTAATCTTAATTCGGCATCTGTCACAATTCTAAATACAACACGTCTGGAAGTGATTTTATCTTCAACGACACGAGGACCTATTTCTATATATTTTAGTTGACTTGAAGAATATCCAATCGAAGTGATTTTATTTCGTGTCCAAATATCAGTATCTCCAATATCTTCAATTTTCAATACAAATTCTAATACTTTTGCACTTCTTAATTGAGATAATTCCATATTTTTTATATAAGCAGTTAATCCTGTTGTTTTGCTATCCCACTCACTGCTCGTATGTCCTTCAATCTGTATTGCATAGATATATTCTCGGAATTTTAAATTTTTTAAAATTTTTAAATATCTTGGAAAAAAATCATTTAATATAGATTTAAATTCGGGAGTAAGTTCTGAGCTACCTTTTTTAAATAGCACATCTGGGCTATTAAATTGAAAAGATAGAGTTGATGGATCCACTAAAGCATTCCACATACCCATTTCATTTAGGAATTCAAATTTTATAGATTCTATAATTTCCTCTTTTATTTTTTCAAAATTTTCCACAATGTCCTTTGCATCATCATTTTCTAACTTTACACTATGAATATAGGTAATTGCAATAAATAAGAAAACTACCATTAGCCCAGACATGATTGCCGAAATATGAATAGAATATTCATCATCTTGTTCATGGCGTAAAGTCATTAAATAACTTTATGCTTTTCTTTTTTATACATTTATTTTAGCTTTATCCTCAAGAAGATGTTTTAGAGTATATATGAGCCTTTTATTATTATCTGTTATTTGTTGAGTTTGATTATCTGACTCTTTTAATAATTTTTTAATATTTGTATTTAATTCTTGAAGTTCTATTACAGATCTGACTTGCCATTTCCCAGCTTCATCAGCTTCCGTTGATTTCTTCTCAAATGATTGGCTCATTTTTTCAGTTGCTTCTAACATTGTTTTACCAAGGTTTTCAGAAAATTGACTCATATTTTGTTCAATACTAGGTACAACCTCTTTAGTTGATTCTCCAACGGTAAGAGTAAATTTATTGATTGAATGTTTAAGATTTTCATTGGTTTGGGTAATTGAACTAACTAATTCTTTAAATTGTTTTTTTAAATCTTTCTGTTGATCTTCCTGACTCTGTTCTGTTTGGAATCTTAATTTTTTAATTCCATCAGAAATATCACCTAAAATTACAGAATATTGAGATAATCCAGATAATTTAGAGGTCAATTCATCAAGTTTAGCACTATAATCGTCTTTAACAAGAAGCTCTTGTAATAGTGATACCATTTGTTTTTGACTTTCATCTGTATTAGTTTCAATTCCAATGGAACTAGATAATTTTTTAATAAATGATAGTAATTCGTCGTTATTTGATTTATTACTATCTAGTAGCTTTTTTATTTGAGATTCTAAATTTTGAGGAGTTTCATTGGATTGGGAGTCCGCCTTTAAATTTAATTGATTTATACCTTTAAGCATCTCACTCATTAAATGTGCTAACGATTTATTATTATCCCCTGATAATTTTAAATTTAATTCATCAAGTTTTTCATTATAATCATTACGATTTAATAACTCTTTTAATATGGGCACAACATTTTCAGAGTTTGATTCAATGGATTCTTGGGTGTCGGGGATTTCGTCTTCTTCATCTTCTCGACTTAATTCAAACTTTTTTAAAATTGTTAAAATAATACCTGTAATTGATGAAACAAATGCAAGTTTTAATCCTTCAAGAAGTTTGGGCACAGATGTGTCGATGTTGTTTACATCAAATGCATATAATCCGATAGCAATACCAGTAAATGTACCTAAAATCCCTAATGATGACAAAATAGTTGGTAAAATATATTTGTGTTTTGGATGATTTCTCAGCAAAACATAAAATGCAATAATTATAACAATTGATAATGGCGTTAAAATACTCTGTAACATTTTTCCCTTTATTCAGAATGCCAAATATAATAGGATGAGTTAATTCAATTATAATGAAAATCTAATTAATTTTATTGAATTTATTTTAAATATTCACCATTTATTTAATTTTATACTATTAGGTTTTGAAATATGTTATCTAATAATTGAATTTCAGTACATTTTTCTGATGATTTACGAATATAAAAAAAATAATTCTTCATGTGAAATAAATAGCTAATCACTATTAAATTTTCTATCAAGATTAGGAGTAAATATTGAAAGTTGAGTACATGAATAAGGGCCAATGGGGCAAAGTGGTCGCTTTTTTTTCTGTAAGAACAGAAGAAGGATTTATAATAAAAGGCCTAAAACTCATTGAAGGAATAAATGGAAAATTTGTAGGATTTCCAAGTGAAAAAGGAAAAGATGGTGAATACCGAGATACTGTATTAGCTACAAAAGAGTTAAGAGAAAAGTTAACTCAATTTGCTATAAAAGAATATGGTGGTGATGTAATGCATAATTCAGGCTATGGAAATAATACACCAAATGATTTTAACAATGAAATGCCAGCTCCACAATCAGCACCTGCACCAGCTAAAGCATACGACGATGACATACCTTTTTAAATTTTAAATGTCGCAAATTATTGCGGTAGGGGTAGGTGGTTTTATAGGTGCAACTTCAAGATATTTTGTCGGGCTCAAATTAGTAGATATTTTTTCTAAATCATTTACACCAACTTTAGTTATAAATATAATTGGCTGTATTTTATTTGGATATTTTGTAAATCACAGTTTTATAACAGAATCAAATTATCCTTTAAAAGAATTTATACTTATTGGAATTTTAGGTGGATTTACAACTTTTTCGACTTTTGGATTTGAATTTATTTCTTTAATTCAAAAAGGACAACAACAAATGGCATTTATTTATATCGGATTAAGTATTATTCTTGGTGGAATCGGGTTATATCTTGGAATAAGTTTGAACCGATTATTTTCATGAACAAATAAAATATTATATAATGGAGCGTTACTATGGCATGGTTTTTTAAATTTATAAATTCATCAATAGGTAAGAAATTTATAATGGCACTTACTGGATTATTATTAAGTTTATTTTTAATTATTCATCTGGGGAATAATTTATTGCTACTGGTTGATGAAGATATTTTTAATAGCTTAGTTGGAGGTCTTGGAGGATTAAAGCCTTTAGTCCGTGTTATTGAAGTATTATTAGCAATTCTGTTTATGATTCATATTATAAATGGAATTCGTCTCACAATTCAAAATAAAAAATCCTCACCACAGGGAAATAAAGTAAATAGTGGTACAGAAACTGCCTCTATCTCATCACAAACAATGGCTATTTCAGGAATTACAATCTTAGCATTTCTTATTTTTCATTTAAGAACAATTTGGGTAAAATTTCAAGAAATGCATGCTTCACAAGATCATGAGTTTTTCAATGTTGTAGCAGAGTCTAATATTGGGTTTGGGAATATTTGGATAACTATTTTTTATATTATTGCATTAATTTTATTATCAATGCATTTAAAACATGGTTTTCAGTCTGCATTTCAAACATTTGGATTGTCAGACAGTCGATATAAAACAATTATAAATTGTATAGCAGTTTTTTTCTGGTTTGTAATTCCCGGATTATTTATTACAATTGCTATATATTTTGGTTTCTTCTTTAACAATTAATAAAAGGGTTAAACAATGGCTTTAGATTCAAAAATACCTGAAGGTCCACTCTCAGAAAAATGGACAAAACATAAGTTTAACATGAAGTTGGTAAATCCTGCCAATAAACGCAAATATAAAATTATTGTTGTAGGAACAGGTTTAGCTGGGGCTTCAGCCTCTGCAACTTTAGCAGAGCTAGGTTACGAAGTTGAGGCATTTTCTTACCATGAATCACCAAGAAGAGCACATAGCATCGCGGCTCAAGGTGGAATAAATGCTGCAAAAAATTATCCAAATGATGGTGATAGTATTTATCGTCTATTCTATGATACAATAAAAGGTGGTGATTATAGAGCAAGAGAAGCAAATGTATATCGACTTGCAGAAGTCAGTAATAATATTATTGACCAATGTGTTGCACAGGGAATTCCTTTTGCGCGAGAATATGGAGGATTATTAGATAATCGTTCATTTGGTGGAGCCCAAGTTTCAAGAACTTTTTATGCGCGTGGGCAAACAGGACAACAATTATTACTTGGTGCATATTCAGCATTAATCAGACAGATGAATTTGGGAAAAGTGAAATTCCATAATCGTACAGATATGTTAGATATGATTATTCATGAAGGGAAAGCCCGCGGAATTGTTACTCGAAATTTAGAAACAGGAGAAATAAAAGCTCATACAGCAGACGCTGTCATTTTAGCAACCGGTGGTTATGGCAACGTATTCTTTCTTTCAACAAATGCTATGGCTTCTAATGTTACAGCATCTTGGAGAGCGCATAAACATGGTGCATATTTTGCAAATCCATGTTTTACACAAATTCACCCAACATGTATTCCTGTTGCGAGCGACCATCAATCAAAACTCACATTAATGAGTGAAAGTTTAAGAAATGATGGACGTGTTTGGGTACCTAAGAAAAAAGGTGATGACCGAAATCCAAAAGATATTCCTGAGAATGAACGGGATTATTATTTAGAAAGATTATATCCATCATTTGGAAACCTTGTTCCGCGAGATGTCGCTTCCCGAAGAGCAAAAGAAATGTGCGATTTAGGTCATGGCGTTGGACCTACAAAATTAGCTGTTTATCTTGATTTTGAAGATGTAATTGAACGAAATGGAAAACCTTGGGTTGTTGAAAAATATGGTAATCTATTTGATATGTATAAACAAATTACAGGAGAAAATCCATATAAATCACCAATGATGATTTATCCTGCAGTACACTATACTATGGGTGGTTTATGGGTAGATTATAATTTAATGTCTTCTTTACCTGGGTTGCATGTATTGGGAGAGGCAAATTTTTCTGATCATGGTGCTAATAGGTTAGGTGCAAGTGCATTAATGCAAGGCTTAGCCGATGGATATTTTGTAATACCTTATACAATTGGTGATTATTTAGCAACGGAATCATTAAAGCCATTATCACCTAAGGATAATGTGTGTACCGAAGCTGTAAAAAATGTTCAAAACCGAACTAAAAAATTATTAAATATTAATGGTTCTAGAACGGTTGATGATATACACAAAGAATTAGGTAAAATTATGTGGGAATATGTAGGTATGGCTCGTGAGAAATCAGGACTTGAAACTGCATTAGAAAAAATTCCTAAACTTCGTAAAGAATTTTGGAAAGATGTAAAAGTACCTGGCTCAGCTAATGAATATAATCCTGAACTAGAGAAAGCTGCTCGTTTAGCAGATTTTCTTGAATTAGGTGAACTCATGGCAAGAGATGCACTTGAAAGAGAGGAATCATGTGGTGGTCATTTTCGTGTTGAACATCAAACAGATGAAAATGAAGCAAAACGAAATGATGAAGATTTTACTCATGTTGCGTCTTGGGAATTTGAAGCTGAAGGGAAATCAAAACTTCATCAAGATAAACTTACATTTGAAAATGTTAAATTGACTACAAGGAGTTATAAATAATGAAAGTCACTTTACAAGTTTGGAGACAAAAAAATAGAACTACAACCGGAGATTTTGTTAGTTATGATGTTGAAAATGTATCAGGAGATATGTCATTTTTTGAAATGTTAGATATGTTAAATAACTCATTAATTTCTGAAGGTGAAGACCCGATATCATTTGATCATGATTGTAGAGAAGGTATTTGTGGTACATGCGGTGTATCAATAAATGGGCGAGCACATGGTCCATTAAAGGGTGTTACTACTTGTCAACTCCACATGCGAAGTTTTAGTGATGGAGATGTTTTAGTTGTAGAACCATGGCGTGCATCTGCTTTTCCTGTTATAAGAGACTTAGTCGTAGATAGAACTTCATTTGATAAAATAATGGAAGCTGGTGGGTATGTTTCAATTAAAACAGGTGGAACTCCCGATGCAAATGCTATTCCAATTCCTAAATTTGATGCTGAAGAGGCAATGGATTCAGCTTCATGTATTGGTTGTGGGGCATGTGTTGCTTCTTGTAAAAATTCTTCTGCTATGTTATTTGTAGGTGCAAAAGTTTCTCAATTTGCATTATTACCACAAGGGAAAGTCGAACGCAAAGAGCGTGCATTAAATATGGTTGCAACAATGGATGACGAAGGGTTTGGAAATTGTTCAAATACAGGTGCTTGTGAAGTAGAATGTCCAAAAGAAATTTCAATTATAAATATTGCACGATTAAATAGAGAGTTTTTTAAAGCAAGTTTTAATTAGATTCTATAGAATTAATCCAATCTCTGATTAATTTAACACCTTCTTTATGAACTAATTTTCTACCCAATTCTGGCATCATAATTCCAGAATCACTCGACTCCATTCTATAAATAATAATTGACTCATCTGGATTTCCAGGTACAATATTATATTTTAAATTTCCCGAACCACGCCCAGAGGCAACGGGTGTTTTATAATAACCAATTTTGTGTAAATCATTTTCAGAATAATTTAAATACAAACCAGAAGTCATTGCAGGCCCATTTGAATTATGGCAATGTCCACAATTAATATCTAAATATGCTCTTGCTCTATTTTCAAGTGAAAAATGAGAATCTTCCCAATTTGCTGTAATAGGTATTGATTCAATCTCAGGTAAATTTTCAATTAACCCCATTTGAATCATTTTTTCTAATTGATGATATGGTTTTATTTCTGTAGTTTTGAAATTACAGTTTAATAATCTTGGCTTTGGTCCGATGGGTAAAAATTGATTTTCACTTACATGACATCCTTTACACATATTTACATTTGGTACAAGATAGTTAGCTTTCTGAGGTTTACCATCCAAATCTATCCACGAAACAATTTGTCTATCCCCTGCAATTTCTAAAAATGCATCTGTTTGTTCAGCATTCCAAATATAGGGATATCCAAACCAACCTTCGTTGGTATTTATTAATAATCGAGTTTCAATTATTTGCCAATTATTTTTAGGTTCTCTAAAATCAATGGGGTAATAAAATGTTTTTATTAGAATCGTTCCAATTGGAAAATCAAAATTTTCAGGATTTATATAGGACATTTTCTGTCCTTCAGGTAGTACTAAAAATCTGAGTTTATGGGCGTAATCTGTAAAAAGAGGAGTAGATATTTGGTAAGGAATAACATTTAAGTTTGGGATTTGATTTTTTAGTGGTCCATTAAAAAAATGATAATCAGATAATTTTGGTTGAGCATAATCTAAAATCCCACTTATTCCTAAAGAAATAAAGATTATCCATATATATTTTATAACTTCATACATTAATTTATTTAAGAATTGTAGGAGATATGCGTGGTAACCGGCAAGTAAATGAAGATTCATCTTGAGAAAAGGAGGTAAAAAATGGTGTGTACCAATTTGTAAAATTATTATTAATATCTAAATTTAAAAATTCAGCATTATTGTTATTCTCTATACAGAATCTATTTTCATTAATAATTTTTCCTTTTGAATCAATATATTGAGGATCAGGATTACCATCATAAACAATTTCTGGTACGTCTTTCCAAAACTTTAAAAACATTAATTGGCCAATTTCATGTTTTAAAGTAGGTATTTGTGGTTTTCTTTCAAATTTATTATCATGAATGTAAATTGATGATGTGTATGGATTATATAACGAATCTAAAATAGGATCCTCTGTAATAAAATAGCTTACAACAGCTGTTCCGACTGTTTTATTATCAATTATATCATTTTCAAAAATTTCTACTCCACTTGTAGCTAAAACCATTATTCCAGTTCCTGCGGGAACTGTTCCAACTATGTTTCCGGGAGGAGCAAAATTAAATAAATTATTATCTTTTACTAAATTATTATAAACTCGAATATTATGTCCGTCTTTTACTTCTAAGTCTGGTAAATCAAATACTAAAATACCACCTGTATTATCATGCGCGTAATTATCAAAAACATCCGCGTTCGTACTATTTTCAATTTCAATTCCTGCTACATTATGAAATGCTTCACAATTTTTAACAATAATATTTTTAGACTGTCCAACATAAATACCTGCATCTGATGCACCAATTGCGATACAACCATCAATTAAAATATTTGAACACTGTACGGGGTAAATACCATAAGATCCATTTGTTGGCTTTGGACCATTTGTCCATTCTGTTTTTACATTATAAAAATAAATTATATCGGTATCTTGTGCTTTTATCCCATCACCTTTTGTGTTCTGTGCGGTGAAATTTTTGAGAGTAATATTTTTACAATTGATGACGCGTAAACCCTCAGCACCGTCTTCTTGATTAATAAAAGAAAGAATTGAATTATTCATATCATTTCCTTCAATTGTAATATTATTCTTACCTTCAATTGAAAGCGTTCCTTTTATTTCAAATTCACCAGAAGGAATTTTTATGATGCCACCTGTTTCAACTAAAATAAGTTGAGTTTGGAAATCTTTTTCAAAGTTACTAAAAAGAAGAATATTAATTGAAAATATAAAAGTTAAAATGAGTTTAAAATTATGTTGTATCATAGCGTCAATTTATGAGTTATTATTATATAGAAACATTATTATTTTTTTGAATAACATCAGCGATTAAAAAGGCGAGTTCAATTGCTTGGCTTGCATTTAAACGAGGATCACAATGAGTATGATATCGATCTCCTAAGGATTTGTCTGTAATTTCTGCTAATCCTCCAGTACACTCCGTTACATTCTGCCCGGTCATTTCTAAATGAATACCTCCTGCATGCGTGCCTTCGGAATTATGAATTTCTATATTTGTTTTTACTTCATCTAATATATGGTCAAATGGTCGTGTTTTATACCCACTTTCAGATTTAATTGTATTTCCATGCATAGGGTCACATGACCAAATTACAATTTTACCTTCAGATTGAATTCGTTTTATTAAATTTGGTAAATGATTTTGAACGAGACCTTTACCATATCTTGAAATTAATGTAATTTTTCCTGCTGTATTATTTGGATTTAAAATATCAATCATTTTTATAAGTTCATCTGGATTTAATTTTGGCCCACATTTAATTCCAATTGGATTTTTTATACCTCTACAATATTCAATATGGCCACTATCAATAAAACGAGTTCTATCTCCAATCCATAAAAAATGGGCAGACGTATTATACATCTCACCGGAGGTTGAGTCCATTCGTGTTAATGCTTCTTCATATGGTAAAAGTAACGCTTCGTGTGATGTATAAAAATCAACTTTTCTTAATTGAGTTGTTGTCTCTGCATTAATTCCTAATGCATCCATAAAATTTAAATTTGCTTGAATTTGGTTTGCTAAATCTCTATATCGTTCTGCTTGAGGACCACTTTTAACAAATCCCATATTCCAAGATTGAACATGTTTTAAATCAGCAAATCCACCTGCTGCAAAAGCTCTAAGTAAATTTAATGTTGATGCTGCTTGGGAATAGGCTTTTAATATGCGGTTTGGGTCAGGGTTTCGACTTGATTTATCAAATGAAATCCCATTTATTATATCACCTTTATAACTTGATAATTCAATACCATCTTTTTTTTCTGTATCACTTGACCTTGGTTTTGCAAATTGTCCTGCCATTCTTCCAAGTTTTACAATGGGTAAATGTGTACCCGCAGTAAGAATAATAGCCATCTGTAATATAACTCTAAAAGTATCTCGGATATTATTTGCATTAAATTCTGCAAAACTTTCTGCACAATCCCCCCCTTGTAAAATATATCCTTTTCCTTCAGCAACCTGAGCCAAAGATTTATTTAATGCCCTCACTTCCCCTGCAAAAACGAGAGGAGGAAATTGTTTTAATTGATCTGTTGCATTTGATAAATCATCTTGTGAGGGATATACAGGTAGATGTTTTAATGTGAACTTATTCCATGAACTTGGACTCCATTTATTTGCCATTTTCGTCCTTTGTTAATTTTGTTGTTTGAATTTGTATTGCTTCATTTATTTGCTTTATCATCATTTTTGTATATGGATTATAAGTTTGTAAATCTTTATATAATTCCCAAGTATCATTACATGTTTGATTTACTAAATCTAATAAATTTCGAAATCCTTCAGTATCAATTGTTGACCTTTTTGCACCAAATTCTTTTAATGATCTTCCTATAAAATGTGTAATTCCTTGACTGTTTGATGCGAGTTTATCATGAGTATCTGGATCAATTTGAATTACCTCTATCCCTTGTCCTGAAAAATATTGTTTCCAAAAATGATAAATATCATAAACATCTCTTTCAGGGTATGCCATCATTTTTAGATTTTTATTTGTTTGATATGAATCGGGGCCAAATAAGGGGTGAGTGGCAATATAACCAATATTTTTTGGTAAATATTCTTTCATTAATTCTTGTGGATATTTTTTTACTGAACAAACATCAATAACAGTTGATTTTGGATTTAACTGATCTTTTATACGAATGATAACATCTTTAAGTGAACGAATTGGAACACAAATAAAAATAGTATCACATTGGATTACTTTTTTCATTGATGTAAATTGAATGCCATCAGGTTCCATTTGTGGCTCTGGGTCATACGCTAAAACATCAAACCCTTTTTGCAATATTGAACTTAATATTTTCCCAAAACGCCCAAAGCCAATTATACCTACTTGTTTCATATAATTTTACCTATAAATAAAAATCCCGCAAAATATTGCGGGACAAATGATATTATTCGAATTAGAAATAGCATCATCCGCCCGATTTTCGATAATTCCAATAATAATAATTAAACATACACATTAAGAAAAATTACCCCTTTGTAATTCCATAGACCAAGGATTATTTATCTTTTCGTTGAATTTGTTTAGAAGATTTAAATACGGCTGTAAAAATACGGATTAACTGATTTTCTGATAATTTTCCTGAAGAATATTGTGTGAGTCTTTGAATAATTTCAGTTTCTCTATTTAAATCCTCTACAGAAATGTCTAATTCTTGCTTTAATTCTCCAACCTCTCTTACTATTCGCATACGATTTTCTAATAAATTTAGAATTTTTTCATCTATGTCGTCAATATTCTGTCTGAGGTTTTTTAATCGTTTGTCCATAACAAATATTAATAGTTCTTTTATTAATATTCAAAGTACTATTCCTTTTGATTAATTAAATTATTGATAATTTTTGTAATTCATTTTATAAAATTTAAAACCCACTTAAAGCATCACTTTAACTTATCTCTTGGTTTTAATATAAAAAATACCTTAAAATATACTATCATTAAGTATGTATTATTTAAATTAATCAAAATTATATAATTATTTTAGAAAAGATCAGAGGAATTTCCTCAGATATTTTAGCCTCATTAATTGATATTATGACAATTGAGTATAATATCTATTTACAACCCTCAAAATTAATCAATTTTTTTTAATAAAAAAAGGAAAAGACACAATGAGAATAGTTAAGAACATAATAATGTTATTAATGTTAGTAGGAGTAGTATTAGCAAGTCAGGAGAGAGTAGATGCATTAGGCGGAAACGCAGCATTCTGGTCTGATGATGAAGCTAATATTGGAATATTTCCACAGAAAATTAATAATTTCAATTTAGCCGTGACTGATGGAAGCGATTTTTATGTCAGTTGGGGTGATGATATGAAATTTGGTTTTTCTGGGGGATCAGCAACTGATTTTCTTAATTTATCCTGGGGTATGAACAATATGGGATTAAATTTCGGGCTTAATATGATACCTGCTGTAGAAGCTGATACAGCGGGGCTAGGTGCTGAAGATGCAGTAAACGTAATTAATGCTTCATTTGGTATGGATATGGATTTTGGTGATGTTGGTGTACATTTTAATAATGAAGATGGTACAAATATTGGGGCTGCTTTTAGAAGGTCTCAAGATTTATGGTTATTTTCAAATGCACTTGTTACTTTTGTTATGGAATCTCCTGAAGTAGGAGATGCTGTAATGAGTTTAGGTGCTGATTTATACACGCACTTAGACATTGCTGAAAATACAACTGGATTATTTGCTTTAGGTTTTGGTTATACAAACTCCGGTGATGGTGATATTACTTTTCCAGCAATGACTTTTGCTGTTGAATCTGCATGGACTGACTGGGCAACAGTTAGGGCTGGTTTTACTAAAGACTGGAGCTTAACAAATACTGTTAGTGACGGGGTTATGCCTAGCTTTGGATTAGGGTTTAATAAGGGTAGTTTTGTACTTGATATGAATGTAGGTACAGATTTATTTACAAATCCTGTTCAAAAGGTAACCGGGTTTAGTAGCTTAGGTGCTACATCATTTAATTTAACATATAAATGGTAATCCTAACTTATTAAATGTATTATATATAAAGGGTGCAATTTGCACCCTTTATTTTTTAACTAAAATTTATAAATAAAAAAATGACTAAATTAAAATTACATTGGCAAATATTAATCGCAATGGTGTTTGGTATTGGTATTGGCCTTTATTTTCAAGATACTGAGTTTAATTCGAATAAATTATATGGACTAATTGCTTCCTTTGGAACAATATTTGTTCGTTTATTAAAAATGATCATTGTCCCGTTAATTTTTACATCAATCATTACCGGTGTTGCATCCATAAAAGATAGTAGCCGTTTAGGTAGGCTCGGTATTAAAACACTATTATATTATACCATGACAAGTCTATTCGCAATAATTATTGGTTTAACATTAACAAATTTAATCGAGCCAGGAATTGGTGTAGAATTGGGATCGAACGGTAGTTTTGATGCATCTAATTTGAAAACACCTGGCTCACCTGCTGAAATATTAATTCGAATGGTGCCTTTAAATCCATTTAATGCTGCAGCTAGAGGAGATATGTTAGGAATTATCTTTTTTGCTATTTTTCTTGGTATTTCAATTTCGAGGGTAAAGAATCAACAACAATCAACATTATCCAATTTTTTTGAATCAATGTTTCAGGCAATTATGAAAATGACAGAAACAATCATAAAATTTGTTGCTCCTATTGGTGTTTTGGGATTAATAACAAAAGCTGTTGCCAATTCAGGATTTGAAATTTTTACAGCGGTAGGAAAATATATGATGACAATAGCCTTTGGTTTGTCAATTCATATTTTCTTCGTATTACCATTATTTTTCTTCCTTATGACAAAAACTAATCCAATGAAACATTTTAAAGCAATTTCTTCTGCAATGGCAACTGCATTTTCCACAAGTTCATCGAGTGCAACACTTCCTGTAACGATGAAATGCGTTAAAGAAAATGCGGGGGTTTCTAATGAAACAGCTAGTTTTGTTTTGCCAATGGGTGCGACGGTAAATATGGATGGTACTGCCTTATATGAATGCGCTGGTGTAATTTTTATAAGCCAAGTATTGGGGATTGATTTGAGTATTTCTCAACAGTTCACCGTTGTAATCACTGCATTATTGGCTTCTATCGGTGCAGCAGGAATTCCGAGTGCAGGATTAGTAATGATCTTTATTGTAACTCAGGCAGTTGGGTTTAGGGATGAAGATGTCGCTTTAATAATTGGAACAATGCTTGCAGTAGATAGACCATTAGATATGTTTAGAACTATGGTAAATATTACAAGTGATAGTATTGGTGCGGCTGTTATTGCTAAATCTGAAGGTGAAAAATTATATCAAAATTCATAATTTGAATGTGATAAAAAATATATTTCTCACTCCATTATTATTGTGAAATACAGAACAATTAACTATTATATTAACAGCTGTATTAGCATCCATTGGTACGGCTGCTGTACCCGGTGCAGGAATTATTATGTTAGTCATTATTTTAGAATCTGTAGGTGTACCAAGTGCAGGAATAGCTCTTATTTTAGGTGTTGATCGAATTTTAGATATGATTAGAACTACTGTAAATGTAACAGGAGATTCCTCTGTTGCTGTATTTATTGCAAGCTCTGAGAACCAAATTAATATTCCAGATAGAAAACTACATGATTAAAAAAAAATGTAAAAATTTGTAATAAAACTTTGTTAATTTATTACCTATTAGGAATCTCCTAATTTTTAATTTAATAATCAATCAGAGGAGTCAAATGAACAATTTGATAAAGATAACATTTTATATGTTAATACTAAATTCACTTGTAATAGCTGGAACAGTTTCTGGTAAGGTTACAGATGAAAATAATAATGGATTACCCGGTGTAAATGTGGTTGTTGAAGGTACAAGTTTAGGTGCGTCAACGGATGGTGATGGTGATTTTAATATTCTTAATGTTCCGACAGGTAGTCAAACGATTACCGTTTCATACATTGGTCTTGAATCTCAAAGTTCAAGTGTTAATGTTGGTTCTGGTGAATCAAAAGTTAATTTTACACTTAGTACTTCCGCAGTTGTTGGTAAAGATGTAACAGTTGTAGGTTCTCGATTTAACCCGAGAACAATTATTGATTCTCCTGTACCTATTGATAATATTTCATTAAGGGAATTAAAATCTACAGGACAGCAAAGCATAGACCAAATGTTAACCTATAAGATTCCATCATATAATTCTCAACAACAAACTATTTCTGATGCTACTGCACATTTTGATCCAGCTGATTTACGAGGGCTTGGACCAAGTAGGACATTAGTATTAGTTAATGGTAAACGGAAGAATGCGAGTTCGCTTGTTTACATTAATGATACACCAGGTAAAGGTGAAGTTGGTGTAGATATGAAAAGTATTCCTGCTTCTTCAATAGAACGCGTTGAAGTATTAAGAGATGGTGCATCTGCACAATATGGATCTGATGCGATTGCTGGTGTGGTAAACATAATTTTAAAAGATGATGTTGGCACCGAAATTAATTTATCTTCTGGGCAAACAACAGCTGGTGATGGTTTTAATATGGGTGCAAATGTAAACCACGGAATGAAAATTGGAGATAATGCTTCTTTAAATATTACGGCTTCATATTTTGACCAAGAAGAAACAAATAGAGCTGGTGAACCGGGAAGCGATGCTTTATTTATAGACTTAGTTGGTTTAACTGATGAAACTGGATTTATTGATGCACATCCTGATTTAGGGATGCATGTTGGTCTGCCAAATATGACATCTATGGATTTTTATTTAAATGGTAGTTATAATTTATCAAATGGTATGGAATTATATTCATTTGGTGGTGTTACAAAAAGAGATGGATTAAGTTATGCTCTATATCGTGCTCCATATTGGATACCTGATGAAAATAATTTACTTCACGACGAAGGAGAATTATACGAAGGATTCCAGCCAACATTTGAAACAGATATTACGGATAATTCATTTACAATTGGATTAGCTGGTAAATTAAGTGATTGGGATTTTGATTTAAGTAGTAGTACAGGTCGGAATATTGTTAATTATGCTGTAAATAATTCTCAAAATTTAGATATGGGTGCAGATAGCCCAACTGAATTTAACCCTGGTGGTTATGAATTTGGTCATTCAGTTATAAATTTTGATGTTGCAAATTCATTTGGCGATATATCTGTTGGTATAGGTGCTGAAGTTCGTTCAGAAAATTTTGTGGCTGTTGAAGGTGATGAAGCATCTTATGAAGGTGGAGGTGTTCAATCTTTCCCTGGAATACAACCACAGAATGCTGTTGATGCGACACGAGATAATGTTGGTGTTTATGCAAATGTAGATTATGATGTAAATAATGCATTATTAGTGTCAGGTGCAGCACGATTTGAAAGTTATAGTGATTTTGGTACGAATTTAACTTGGAAAGCAAGTACAAGATATTCAATAAATGATGATATGACAGTTAGAGGTTCTGTTTCTACAGGATTTAGAGCTCCTTCTTTACATCAAATTTATATGAGTAATATTCAAACACTTGTTTCTGGTGGTACTGTTTCTAATCAAGGTACTTACAATAATGGTAGTGATGTTGTAAAATTGTTAGGTGTTGCTGAATTAAAAGAAGAAAATTCTAATAATATGACATTTGGTTTTGCCTTTAAACCAATGAAAGGTCTATATACATCTTTTGATTATTATAATGTATCTGTAGATGATAGAATTGTTTATTCAAGTAGTATTGCATCAAGTGATGAAGAAACATTAGTTGGTCAAATTCTTGCAGAAAATGATATTACCAGTTTAAAATTCTTCACGAATGCTGTTGATACTAAAACAAGCGGTATGGATATTGTAGTAAGTTATTCTGGTTTAGAAGTTGGTACCGGTTCAATGGATTTAAACTTTTCTGCAAATTTTAATGAAACTGAAATTGTAGGTGAAATTGCTACTCCTGATGCTATTGCTGAAGCCGGTGTAGATATTTTTGATAGAAAAGAACAATCAAGAATTGAATCTGCACGACCATCAGATAAAATTATGCTTGGACTTACTTATAATATGGGTGCTCTTTCATTATCTTTAAATAATACCCGTTTTGGTGAAGTAACATGGAAACATCAAAATAATGGTTTAAATGGTGCTCCATTTGGACCAGATGGTAGTGCTTTACCAGAGAATGATGAAGATTATGACCAAACATTTTCAGCAAAATGGTTAACGGATGTAAATTTAAATTATCAATTAAATGATATGATTGGATTTAATTTTGCAATCAATAATTTATTAGATGTTTATCCTGATGTAATTGATACAAAAGGTGATATGATTACTGACCTTGGTGGGCGTTTTAAATACCCATGGGAAGTAAATCAATTTGGTTTTATGGGTACAACAATTAAAGGAAGTGTTTCATTTAACTTTTAATTTAATTATAATAAATAGTACTTTAAAAAGCCCTGTTGTTATTACAGGGCTTTTTATTTATTTGCCAATATAATTTTTTCCCCTTAGCTTACAGATAACTTTTAGAAGAGAAATATGAAATACTTAATCATAATTTTATCATGTACATTTTTATTTTCAGAAGATGAAATTTATCAATCGTGTATTGCTGAGCAAAACAGAGTTCACCGAATAGAGTTTTTATTTCCTGAAATAATTGAAAGTGAACATTTTATTATTCATTTTACACAATCAGAGTTAGATACACAACTTACAAAT
This sequence comes from Fidelibacterota bacterium, assembly GCA_014381925.1. Taxonomy (GTDB): domain Bacteria; phylum Fidelibacterota; class Marinisomatia; order SCGC-AAA003-L08. Next base: position 71,041 of record JACNKR010000048.1, read on the forward strand.
GGGGTATGGGATAGCCCTAAAGTGAGTACAAGTTATGCTCAATCCATTTCTGATTTATTAGAACCTACATTAGAAACATATTTAAATCAAGGTTGGGAAATGCCACCCCCTGATTGTGATGAATCTATTGAGGATATAAACGTTTCAAATCATTGTATTCATTTTGGTGGAAATGCAAAGTATGATGTTTATATTTCAAATGAAGGTGTTGGATTAGTCGTACCTGAATCAAGTTATCCCGTGGAACCATATACTGGTGGTATGGCGAGTTATATGCATATTTCTAGTCTTTTCAACGAATTTGATGAATATCCATTTTGGAGTCATCATGTTATTGCACATGAAATTCACCATGCAATTCAAATGAGATATGGTTATTCAGTTTCTGGGACACCAGGGAATTATGCGCATAATGCGTGGTTTTTTGAACAAACTGCAACCTACATGGAAAATGTTATTTTCCCCGAAAGTATTCATTTAAGAACAATGTTGGGAAATTGTAATGTGGTTACACCCTTAACTTATCCAGAATATCACATTAGTTATACCACAGAAATATATCCATATCGATCTGCGTTATGGCAAAAGTTTTTAGTTGAAAACTATAATGATTCAGCAATTGTTAGATATCAATGGGAAAACTATGGATTAGAAATGGTAACTGGTAATCCTGTTTCACTATATCCAATATATAACCATAGTGTTGAAATTTCGACAAATGAAGAAATAAACCTAAAAAAAGCGATTCAAGATTATAGCATTTGGCGATATTTTACAGGTGATAGAGCTTTAAACAACGAACATTTTTTTGAAGGGATTAATTATTGCACTTCAAAAACAACATCAATTGATGATTTTTCAATGGCGTTGAGCGAAATGGGGTCTGCATATTATATTGAATTACCAAATGAAAATAAACATGTTCAGATCAATTCAAGTGTGCCAGGAGTATTAACAGCTCAGTATTTAGAAATTACAAATGATTCATATAATATTTTTGATATTGATATGTCAACACTTAATGCAGAGTTTGATTATAATGGTGAAATGAATGATTTTGTTTTGATTATCACATCAGGGTATAATGGCGAAGATAGCCAAGAAATACCAATAAATATAATCCTTGAAGACCAATTTTTAATTGGAGATATAAATAATGATTTAGAAGTTAATATTGTTGATATTGTTTTACTTGTTAATCAAATCTTAGAAAGCACAGAATTAACAGATGAACAATTTATAATTTCTGATGTAAATCAAGATTTGCAAATAAATATTTTAGATATAGTTTTATTGATTAATTTAATTTTATCGAATTAATTATTTAAAATATGATTTACCATGTTTAATATATCTAAAATATTAACAGTTTCATCTCCGTTCAAATCCATGCATTCACTATATTCATATACTCCAATAATGATATTTACAGATGCAATAATATCTGTAACATTAATAAATCCATCAAAATTGTAGTCACCATTAATTCCACATGTAAATGGTTCTGCTAATGCACCTTCGTTAATCCATTGAGCAATTAGATTTTTTTGAGTTTCAGATAATTCAGGATTATTTCCGGGAGGCATAGAACCATTATTAATGCGTTGCCAAAGAATACTTGTTAAATTATTTGACGGTGTAATAACATCGCCACTATTACCACCATTCATTGCCGAATTATATGAAGATAAATTTAAGCCACCTGACCCACCATGACATGATGTACAAAATTGATTAAATATAGATTGTACTTGAGATTCATAATCTATACTTTCAAATGGTTCATATAATGCACCTTCGTCAATCCATTGTGCAATCATGTTTATTTGATTAGAGGATAAATCTGGATTATTCCCTGGAGGCATTGATCCATTATTTATACGTTGCCAAAAAATACTAGAAGAAGGATTTGAAGGAATAACGACATCACCACTATTACCACCATTCATTAAATTATTATATGAATTTAAATTTAAACCTCCAGAAGCACCATGACATGATGTACAATTTTGATATAAAATTGGTTGAATTTGTGACATATAATCAATTTCTAAAACATTGGTAGTAGAATGTTGTAAATTATTATTAGAAATATCAGGCATTATTATAGTATTATTTGCAAATAATAAACTAAAAGTAATGATTAAGTTAATTTTTATTAATTTCATATATTTTATCCTATTTATTTAAAAATTTAATTGGTATAAATTAATACTTATTAATTTTATATTTTATATATTACTACATCTTATATTGTAAAAATTTGTGATAAAACAATTAAAATATTATTTTCAACCCGTTGAAATTTTAATAATGATTTTTGCATCCATGCATAGTATCCTCGCCGTTTGGATTACATTTATTGCATTGGATACATTTATTATTTTTGGGGATTTATTTTTTAAAGATGATAATTCTGAAATACAGGTTAAAAACCCATTATTACTTAACGTTTCTCTTTATCTTCACTTTCCCTTACTTCTAATTCTCATCTATTTTTCAATTACATTAATTCAAAATGAGGCATCCTCAATTATGGATTATATTGGGGTAACAATGATGTTAGGATTAACAATTGGTAGTGCTGCAATAAATGTTGGACATGAACTTACACATCAAACAAAGAATCCAATAAAGCTATTTTTTGGAAATTGGTTATTTGGCATTGCTTGTGAACCATTTTTTGTTATTGAGCATGTATATGGCCATCATAAAAATGTAGGATTATTAATAGACCCTGCAACCGCAAGACGAGGAGAAAATATTTATAGCTTCCTAATTAGATCAACATATTATCAAATGATAAGTGCATGGAAAATAGAATCACAACGATTAGGGAAAAGAGGTTATTTCATAGCAAGTTTGCAAAATAGAATCTTACAATCAATAATTAGATCCTCAATTATTTTATTATTAGTTTTCTTTATCGGTGGGGTGTTAGGAATGATATGCTATATCATATCAATTATTTGGGCTAAAATATTATTAGAAACGATTAATTATGTCGAGCATTATGGACTTGTGCGTGAAGAGGGCAAACCTGTTCATCCTCGTCATTCTTGGAATACAAATGCGTCTGTCAGTTCTATGATTTTATTTAATCTAACTCGACATTCTCATCACCATGAAAAAGCATCATTAGAATTTTGGAAATTAAAACCATATCCAAATTCACCAGAAATGCCTTTTGGTTACTTAACAATGGCCTATATGACACTTATGTTTCCATGGCTTTTTAAGCGAATTATGAAGCCAAAATTACAACATTGGGATAAACATTTTGCATCTGAAGGTGAAAGGCAGATTATTTTAAATTCGTAAGTATTAAAATCTTTTTTCTCATCCATATCTTTACTTTAATTTTCAATATATAAATTACATCAAAATCTATGAAAAATAACTTTAATTTAGAATTAGCTAACCAATTAGGTGCAGATGATTATGGTATGAAAAAATATACAATTGCATTCTTAAAAAAAGGACCAAATAGAAATTTATCAGAAGAAGATGCAACTCGATTACAAAGAACCCATTTAGATAATATTCATAAAATGGTTGAAAATGGAACTTTAATTTTAGCTGGACCATTTTTAGATGATGGTGAAATTAGAGGAATTTATATTTTTAATATTGATTCAGTAGAAAAAGCTCAAAAGATTGCTGAAAGTGATCCTGCTATTAAAGCAGGTAGTTTATCTTTAGAAATACATCCATGGTATGGATCTGCTAGTTTGATGAAAGTCAATGAAATTCATAATCAAATCGCTAAAATTAAAATTTGAGTTATACAGATTTAACATTATTTCCTTTAATTTATACTGATGCTACTTTTTCTGATGATAGAGTACACCGTTATGCATTATGGCGAATTTGGGATGAATCATTGCCTAAGGTATTATTTATTGGATTAAATCCATCAACGGCAACAGAAACTAAAAATGATCCTACAATTCGGAGATGTATGGGATATGCAAAAGATTGGGGTTATGGTGGTTATATCATGGGTAATATTTTTGCATTTAGATCAACAGACCCTGCAAATCTCAAAAAAACAAAAGATCCTATTGGTCCTCAAAATGATTATTGGTTGAAAAAACTTCATGATGAAGCAGATTTAACAATTGGAGCATGGGGGAATCACGGAGTATTGTTAAATAGAGGTATCGAAATTTTAGATGTTATTCAAAACATTAAATGTCTTCGTATTACAAAACAAGGGTTCCCTTCTCACCCTTTATATTTACCTAAAAGTTTAAAGCCTATTCCATTTAAAAAAACTTAAACATTTTCTCTTTTTTCCAAGTTCAAATATGTAGGATTTGAAAAGCCAATTAATGAAGTTCCGACAGCCCCAATTCCGATTATTAAAAATAATAATTGTGCTGAAATATATTCCAGTGCGAATCCCGTTACCATTGATGAAATCGCCGTTGTACCTAATACAGACATGTTTACCATTGAAAATATTCGTCCTCTCAATTCATTTGGAATATGTTTTTGAATTAAATTTGTTCGAGAGACAACAATTAATGGAATTCCTATTCCATGAATAAATAAGGTGATAATTGTAATTAATTCTGAATTTACTCCATATAATATTGAATAAGTGATTCCATCAAAAATAATTCCAAAAAATAGAATTTTTACAAATGAAATATTTTTTAGAAATTTAATAATAATTAATGAACCTAATAACATGCCTAAAGCCATCGCAGATTCAATTTTTGCTAAAGAAGTAAATTCTGCATTTAATATTTCTCTTACAAAAACAGGCATACCGATAATTGCAGGTCCCATAATAAATAAATTATTTATACTCGTCATGATGATTAATATTAAAATACCTTTTTCATTTTTTATATATTTTAATCCAATTTTAATATCATCTATGTAGGTCTTTTTAGACTTATCAGTTATTGTTTCCTTAATAGAAATTGACCAAATGAAAATAAATGAAAGTAGAAAAGTGATTGCATTTAATGTGAATAAATGCGTTAAACCAACAATACCAACAAATAATCCAGCAAATACAGGTCCCATTAAATGAGATAATTGCCCAGAAGTTGATATAAAGCTATTTATAATGGATAATTTTTTGACTGAAACTAGGTTTGGGATTAATGAATCTCTTGCGGGATAAAAGGGGGTGCCTGCCGTAGAAAGTAAAAATGCAATGATTCCAATAATAAATGTTGATTGATTTTCTGTTAAAATTACGATTGGTATTAAAAGTACAATAATTGCTCTGAGAATATCAGATATTAACATAATGCGTTTTCGGGAATATCTGTCGACTAAAGAACCTGCAAAAAGCCCAAATATTAAGGAGGGTAAATACACACTTGCCGTTACGAAAGCTGTACTACTTTTTGATCCTGTAAAATCCAATATTAACCATGGGAGCGCCATTATATAAATTGCATCACCTGTATGTGAAATAAAATGTCCTAACCATAAAAACAATATATTTTTATTTCTAAACACTCTATCCATTTATATTAAAACCTCCATTCTTTTTTAGCTTATTTTTATTTGGTGCAACTTATTTGTATGGTGTAATTTTACCTATGGTTTTCTTGGTTGAAAACCGTGTTTTCCACACCTAAAAAATTAGTAATAAAGGAGAAGAAAAATGGCATATATAATTGCAGAACCTTGTGTCGGAACTTGTGATACAGCCTGTGTTGAAGTTTGCCCTGTTGATTGTATAAATGGACCTCATGATAAAGAAGGTGCAGGTGAAGAAGCAAAAGTTGATGGATTTGATCCGGAAAATTTAATGCTTTATATTGATCCTGAAGAATGTATTGATTGTGGTGCTTGTGAACCAGAATGTCCAGTAGAAGCAATTTTTGAGGAAGATGCTCTTCCTGAAGAATGGAGTAAATTTATAGAAATAAATGCTAACTGGTATCAAAAGTAACCCCCCTTTTAAAAAATAATTAACATCGTATTACGACAAACGGCTGTCATCAGACAGCCGTTTGCGTGTCTTAAATATAAATTTATATGAATAAAAATGAAATAATTGAACTATTAAAACAAATTAAATATCCTGGATTTTCTAGAGATATTGTATCATTTGGATTAATAAAAGAAATTCAAATTGAAAACCAAAATTTAATAATTCAAATTCAGCTCACAACTGGAAATCCAGATCATCAAACTAAATTAGAATCTGAAATTAAAGATGTGATACAGAAAAATATAGCATCGATTAACGAGTTAAAAATTGAGTTTATTGGTACAGCTTCTCCTGAAAAGAAAGTAGAGAATATGCAGGCAGCTAAGCCTGAAAATCTTTCTGGGGTAAAAAATATTATTGCAATTGCAAGTGGTAAAGGTGGTGTCGGAAAGTCAACTATTGCAATAAATATTGCTGCTGAATTATCAAAAAATTATAAGGTTGGAATTCTTGATTTAGATATTTATGGACCCAGTTTACCAATGGTTGCAGGTATTAATGAAACACCAAAAATTACTGCTGAGAAAAAATTAATTCCAATTGAAAAATACAATATGAAATTTATGTCATTTGGATTTGTAAGCGGGAATGATGCTCCAACTATTTGGAGAGGCCCACTTGTTTCTCGTATGACACAGCAGTTCTTTGACGATGTTAATTGGGGTGAATTAGATTTTTTAATTTTAGATCTCCCTCCAGGAACAGGTGATATTCAATTAACACTTGTTCAAAAAATTGCATTAACTGGTGCAATAATAGTTACTACACCTCAAGATCTTGCAGTATTAGATGTAAAGAAAGGTGCGGATATGTTCAAAAAAGTCAATACACCATTGCTTGGAATCATTGAAAATATGTCACATTTTGAATGTCCACATTGTCATAAACCTTCTGAAATTTTCAAAGGAAAGGGTGGTGAATCTGAAAGTAAACGGTTAGATATTCCATTACTTGGCAGTGTTCCATTATCACCAGAATTAGTTAAATCAGCTGATAGTGGAGATATTTTTGTATTAAACAATATTGATTCTGTTATCACAAATGAATTTGAAAAAATGACGAAACAAATTATAACAAATTCTATTCTTAGCTAAATGGTTACAAAGTTAACCATGAGTTTGTTTTTTAATATTGCTTGGGCATTTCCATTTTTTCTTTGGAATACACCTCAAAAGGAAATTAAAAATGGGTTTTATCGTTTTAATTTAGGTCTTTCAACTATTTTGTGGGGAATGGCGTGTATTTTATTATTTTTTAATAATTCCGATTTTAATGAAATTTCTAAATACTTAGGAATTTCCCTTGCAGGTTTAGGATTAATTGGTGGATATACAGCCTTTATTTGGAATAGGGATAATATTTCATTCGTTTTATTATCAATTGTGTGTGGGATTTTGGCAATGATTTCTTATTTTTTACATCAATCGATTATTGTAAATATTGAATTTTTAAATCCAGCATTTATGATTGGAGTATTATGTTTATCCAATGTTTTATTTGCAATGATCTTGGGGCATTGGTTTTTAAATGTACCTTTTTTAAAAATTACTCGTTTACAAAAAACAGTTTCAATGTTAAGTATTTTTTTAGTGGTTAGATGTGTTTGGGACTTTTATTCAATTTATTCAAAAGAGAATATTTTAAAAGATGGAAATTATATAAATGGATATTCTTATTTAATGTCAATAGATGGAATTTTTCTCTGGATTGCATTGTTTTTTGGACTTCTTGCACCAATTATTTTAAATATAATGACAAGTCAGACATTAAAATTATTTTCCACACAATCTGCTACGGGGTTATTATATATTAATGTCGTACTAATTTTAATGTCTGAAATGATATTCAAATTTTATTTACTTCAATATAATTGGGTATTATGAACGGATCATTTGGGTATGAATGCGATTCATGTGGATTATTCAAAATTTATACGGTAGAAGATTCAGCTGAAATTTTTTGTTCTTCTTGCAAAAATAAATTGGGAACAGTTTCAGCCAATTGGAGTTTGGAGAATTCATGTCCTTTTTGTGATTGTAAATCATATTACAAAAGGAAAGATTTTAATCAAATTTTAGGTGCAGGAATACTTTTGACAGGTGCAGTATTATCAATTATCTATAATTATTTTGTTCTCATTGGGTTTGCATTGTTAGATATTGTATTATTTAATTATGTTCCTGATGTGGCAGTGTGTTATAAATGTGCTGTTGAATTGCGTGGGTTTAATGGCATTGACGGATTATCTGTCTTTGACCATCATACTGCAGATTTGTATCAATTTTCAAATAATGAAAATTCTTAATTAGTGCAAATCCCTAAACATATTGCAATTATTATGGATGGTAATGGCCGCTGGGCAAAATCTAAGGGGTTACCGCGATTTGCTGGTCATAAAGAAGGTGTTTCAGCAGTTCGTCGTATAACAGAAAAATGTGGACAAATAGGAGTGAAACATTTAACATTATTCACTTTTTCTTCAGAAAATTGGAATAGACCTCAAACGGAAGTTTCAGCATTAATGACACTTTTAACAGGGACATTGAGGAAAGAGATTAAAAAATTAAATAAAAACAATGTACGATTTACAACTATTGGAAATATAAGTGATCTACCTGAAAAAGCACAAAAAGAAATTCGAGAATCGATTGAATTTACAAAAAATAATTCGGGGTTAAATTTGGTTCTCGCTTTAAATTATAGTGGCAAACAAGAAATTATGAATGCTACAAAATTAATTGCTAAAGATATTGAAAACGGTAAGCTTTCAATAAATGATATTGATGAAAATATATTTAATTCAAAATTATATACACATAATATTCCAGAGCCTGATTTATTAATTCGCACAGGGGGTGATTATCGAATTAGTAATTTTATGTTATGGCAATTAGCATATTCGGAATTTTATATTACACCTATATTTTGGCCTGAGTTTAATGAAGAGGAATTAATGATAGCAATTCATGAATATAATTCACGAGAACGGCGTTTTGGAAAAACAAGTGAACAAGTAAATAATGATTAATTTGAAAAAAATATTACTTCTATTATTATTTTCTATATCAATCGCTCAAAATGGAATATTAATTAATGATATTCAAATTGTAGGGAATATTAGACTTTCAGAAAGTGATATAATACGAATTTCTAGATTACAGATTGGTGATTCTATTGATATGGAAGATATACAAAATGCAATCCGTAATCTCTCAAAATTAGAACAATTTAATGATATACAAGTTTTTGCTGATAATTCAAGTTTTGATGGTGTTACATTACAAATTATTGTTGAAGAATATCCTCTACTTAAAAACCTAGAATTTAGAGGAAATAAGAAATTATCCGATAAAGTATTAGAAGAAAAAGCAAAATTAGTTAAGGGTACTTTATTATCTCCATTTAAAATATTTGAAGCAACACAGACCATATTAAATGAATATAAAGAAAAACATTTTCATAATGTAAAAATTGATACTGTATTAAGTCGAACAATTGAAAAAGATTATACAGACCTCGTTATCATAATAACTGAAAATAATAAAACGAAAGTAAAAAAAGTAAATATTGAAGGAAATGAGGCATTTAGTGATTGGTCGTTACTTTTTAAGCAAATTAAATCAATAAATGCATATAAATGGTATTTACCATTTCGTGGCAAATTTGATAAAGATAAATTTAAAGAAGAAAAAGATCGTTTAACTGCATTTTATAAAAAGAAAGGTTACCGAGATTTTTATATTGTCGAAGAATCTGTTGACTTAATGGAAGATGAAAATGGATTATTAGTTAATTTGAAAATTTATGAGGGACCAAAATATTATTATAATAATATTTCATTTGAAGGGAATTTGATTCATGATGATGAAATACTTTCTCATGCCTTTAATATTAAAAGTGGTGATGTATATAACGAGGAAAAATTTCAATTAGGAATATATCAGGGGATTTACCCATTATATAGGGATGGTGGCTATTTTTATATTCAAGTTGAACCCCAAGTAGAGCCCATTGGAAAAGATTCATTAAATGTAAAATTTAGTATAATGGAAAATCAAAAGGTTAAAATTCGTAAAATACATATTGCTGGAAATAATTACACAAATGAAAATGTTATTAGACGGTATTTGAAAATTTTCCCGGGTGAAATTTTTAGCCAAACTAAATTTGAAAATAGTGCGAGGGATATATTTATATTAAACTATTTTGAAAATGTAATTCCCAATTATTTGCCTTACGATGAAGATGAAATCGATTTGATTTATGAAGTAATTGAAAAGAGGTCAGGAGTTGCTCAGTTATCAATGGGGTATAATGCTCAAATGGGTTTAACAGGCGGTGGTTCATTCCAATTCCCTAATTTCAGAGGAACGGGACGATTGTTATCATTCAGTTATCAACGAGGAATAAATAATCAAAATCAAGGATATAATCAGCAACTCCCATCATCTTATAATTCTTCATCAGTTGCTAATTATCAAAGTTTTTCTTTTAGTTTTACAGACCCGAGAATACTGGATACACCTAATTTAGTTGGAGTTTCAGCAAATTATTCTGAACGAGGGAGTTCTGCAAGTTATTTACAATTTGATATTAAACAAATTAGAGGTTCTGCTCGGTTAGGTAGAGAATTTAATTGGCCTGATCGATATTTTGGGGGCTCTTGGAGTTTTTCAGTAGGGAATAGTAGGTATTTTGCCGATAACGAAAGTGAATTAACTGGATATTTTGGAGAAAGCATTTCAAATAGTATTGAAATTGCACCAGATGGTTCACCATATTTTTCAACATCAGGAATTTCATTTACTCAAACAATTCAAAGAGATAGCCGAAATCATCCTGAATTTCCATCCAATGGTTCTAAATTTATTTGGTCTTCTACTTTTTCAGGTTCTTTCCTTGGAGGTGATGAAGATTATCATAAACATCGATTTAATTTTGATTTTTATTCACCTTTAACAAAAAAATTAGTAATTCATTCAAATTATATAATGGGTGCTATAAAACAAATTCCTGTCTCAGAAGGACAACGAAGTATAATTAATCCGAATGCTAAATTTATTATGGGGGGAAGCGGTATGCCTTATGGTGAAATGTTGAGAGGGTATGCAGATAATACGGTTGGGCCTTATGGAACATATAGACCAAAAGGTGGAAATATTATTTTAAAATATTCTTTAGAACTTCGTTTGTCTCTAGCAAAAAGTCCTACGGTTTATGCCTTAGCTTTTGCTGAAGCAGGCAATGTTTGGTCAAATTTTGATACAGTTGATATTAATTATTTAAAAAGATCTGTAGGTGTTGGAATTAGAGCATATATGCCCATGTTGGGAATGCTTGGATTTGATGCCGGTTATGGTATTGATGATACTATAATTGATAGTGATTCTAAACCACAAGGCTGGAATTATCACTTTTTGTTTGGAATGCCTTTATAAGTTAATTTATGAATATGAATACAAGGAGTAAAATGAAAAATAGAATGAGAATAGTTGGATTATTTTTATTATTAATACCTGCAATCAGTTTTGCAGATATTAAAATTGGATATGTAAATTCAAATAGAATTATGGCTGAATATGAACCAGTTAGAGATATTCAAATTGAATTAGAAAAAGAACAGCGAAAATTAGAAATTGAATTTAACCGAATATTAGAAAACATTGATAGCTTGCGTCAAGATTATGAAAGACAACGCTTACTAATGAGTGATGATCGTCGTCAAAATCGTGAACAAGAAATTGTAAATCTTGAACGAACTGCTCAAGAATTTCAGATGAAAAAGTTTGGTCCTGAGGGTGATATTACTCGAATGCAAAATCAAAAGCTTCAACCTGTTTTAGAAAAAGTACAAACAGCAATTGATGTTATCGCAAAAGAACGCGGTTTTGATTATATACTAGATGCAATGACGGGTTCAATCTTATATGCTTTACCTCAATATGATTTAACTGAAGATATAATCAAAGAATTAAAAAAGAACACAACATCAAATAGATAATAATTTGGTATTGGTTTCAGAAATAGCAAACCGAATTAATGGTAAAATTGAAGGCAACTCTAATTTAGAAATTAGTGGAGTATGTGATATAAAAGAAGGAATTGAAGGAAGAATAACTTTTCTTGGTAATTCTAAATATTTACCTTTTTTAAATTCTACTAAATCTTCGGCTGTAATTATCAATAAAAGTCAAAAAATTGATTCTTTAGAGAAAACTTTTATTAGAGTTGATAATCCTCATTTAGGATTTGCTCAGACACTTAAAATTTTTCAAAATCCAATTGAAACTTATTCGGATATACATTCCTCTGCAATTATTGATAAAAGTGTGATTATTGGTAAAAATGTTTCTATTGGACCCAATGTAATAATTGGTAAAGATTCAGTTATTTCTAATAATTGTACAATTGCAGGTGGCGTTTTTATTGATAAAAATTGTAAGTTAGGGGAAAATTGTACAATTAATCCAAATGTAACTATTTATATTAATTCTCAAATTGGAAATAATGTAAACATAGATTCAGGGACAGTTATTGGTGCAGATGGTTTTGGTTGGGTTACAGATAAAGGGAAGCATCATAAAATTCCACATATCGGAAATGTTAAAATTGAAGATAATGTGTGGATAGGTGCAAACTGTACAATTGATCGAGGTACTTTTAAATCGACAACAATCGGTAATTCATGCAAACTGGATAATCAAATTCATATTGCACACAATGTAATTCTTGGGATAAATTGTTTAATTGCAGGTCAAACAGGGATTGCAGGAAGTACAATTATTGAAGACAATGTAACAATTGCGGGTCAATGTGGAATTGGTGATAATTTAATAATTGGAAAAAATAGTATAATTGCAGCTAAATCTGCTATTTTACAATCATTACCATCTGATTCTTTTGTATCAGGAAATCCAGCGAGAAATCATAAAAAACGGATTAAACAAGAATTTATTATTCAGCAATTACCCGAAATGCTATTGCGAATAAGGAAGCTTGAAAATAATTTTGAAGTAACTAAAGAGTAAAATTTGCCAGAAAGCTATAGACATTCTAATTATCAGAGTACAATAAAAAGTGAAGCGAGTATTAAAGGTGTTGGGTTACATACAGGTGTTCAATGTACAGCAATATTTAAACCTGCTCCCGTAAATTCTGGAATTCGATTTAAACGATTAGATTTACAAGATTGTCCTGAAATATTAGCAGATATTGACCATGTAATTGATATATCACGAGGAACAACCATTGGAGAAAATGGTAATCGAATTCATACGGTTGAACATGTACTTGCTGCAGTTGTTGGGCTTCAAATTGATAATATTTTAATTGAGTTGACAGAAAAAGAACCTCCTGTAATGGATGGAAGTTGTAAACCATTCATCGATATTTTACTTGAATCTGGAATTGAATCTCAAAATGCACAACGGAATGAACTTGTAATTGATAGAACAATTACATATAGTGACCCAGATAGAGGTGTTGATATTCATGTTCTTCCTTCAGATTGTTTCCGAATTACTTTTATGACGGATTATAAATTTCCATCATTAGGAACACAATATACAGCAATTTATTCATTAGAACATGATTTTGTTGACCGTATATCACCTGCTCGAACATTTTGTTTTTTCTCTGAAATAAAACATTTAAAAGATCAAGGATTAATTAAAGGGGGTTCTGTTGATAATGCATTGGTATTTTTAGATCGAGAAGTAGAAGATTCCGAAATTGAAGATCTTCGTAAGATGTTTGGTATTACATCTAAAGTTTTTTGTGGTGAAAATGGTATTTTAAATGGTGTAAAACTACGATTTGACAATGAACCTGTCCGGCACAAGGTATTGGATTTAGTAGGCGATTTAGCCTTACTCGGAATGCCAATTAAAGGACATATAATTGCAGCGAGGTCAGGCCATGCAGCAAATGTAGAATTAGTTAAAAAAATTAAAAAAACATATTCTAAGAAAATGGCTTTAAAACGAAGAAGCCAATTATCAAATTTAGCAAAATTTGATATACACGCAATTTTACAAATTATGCCACATCGATATCCATTTTTATTAATTGACAGAGTATTAGATGTTGTTCCTGGGAAAATTGTTCATGCAATAAAAAATGTGACAATTAATGAGCAGTTTTTTCAAGGTCATTTTCCGGGGCAACCTATAATGCCGGGTGTTTTGATTTTGGAAGCAATGGCACAGGCAGGTGGATTTTTAATTTTAAATTCGATACCAAACCCAGATACGAAATTAATGTATTTTTCAGCTATTAATAATTCAAGATTTAAAAAAATTGTCATTCCGGGTGACCAAGTATTATTTGAAGTAAAATTACTTAAATTTAGAATGGGTACATGTAAAATTTCAGGAGTAGCAACGGTAGATGGTGAAGTTGTTGCATTTGCTGAATTAATGGCATCCATTGTAGATAAAAGAGGATAAGCATTTTTCCAAAAATTCATCCAACTGCTATTGTAGATTCATCTGCACAAATTGATGATGATGTAGTTATTTCACCATTTGCAATTATTGAAAATGATGTTCATATTCAAAGTGGAACAACTATTTCAGCTCATGCAGTTATTCGGGAATTTACTACCGTAGGAAAAAATTGTAAAATTTTTCAACATTCAGTGATTGGTGAAATCCCACAAGATTTAAAATTTGGTGGAGAAAAATCAGAATTAATTATTGGAAATAATACAACCGTTAGAGAATTCTGCACATTAAATAGAGGAACATTCGAATCTAAAAAAACAAAAATTGGAAGTGATGTTTTATTAATGGCTTATGTTCATATAGCCCATGATTGTAATGTGGGTAATAATGTTATATTAGCAAATGGTGTACAACTTGGTGGACATGTCCATATTGGAAACCATGCTATTATTGGTGGAATGACACCTATCCATCAGTTTTGTAAAGTGGGTGAGCATGCAATGGTTGGAGGGGGTTTTAGAGTTGTACAGGATGTTCCACCCTTCATTTTAGCTGCTGGAGAGCCATTAAAATATAATGGATTAAATTCTCTTGGATTAAGACGAAGGGGCTTTTCTTCCAAAGTTAGAAAATTGATTAAAGAAACTTATAAAACTATATATCATTCAGACTTGAATATTAGTTCTGCAATAAAAAAAATTAAAGAGACAATAGATGTTTCTGTTCCAGAGGTGCAAACCATAATTTCATTTATCGAAAAAAGTGACCGAGGGCTCGTTTAAATTTATATTAATATTTATTCCTGTGTTATTGTGGTGCACTCCATTACAAGACCGCATTTATAATTATTCTTCAATACCTCAAATTCAGTATCAAGAGTCATTAATTCAGACAGGACTTTTGTTTAATATTAATAATGACTTTACTTCCTATGCTATTTATAGTCAATTTTGGGCTTCAACTAATTTGGCAATTGTTGGTAGTATTGCACCTTATAATTCAGGAACTGATTTATATCATTATCAATATATTGGAATAAATTATAGGTCCATTAATGAAGAGAATAATTTTTCACCAATTAGCATAAATACTGGAATGCATCGATTAATTAATAAAAAAATAACAGGAAATGATCGCTGGTTTCAATTTGGTATGGATTTCCATAAGTTGATATTAAATAAAAAAATTTCATTTTCTTGGAAAAATTATTTTACTAAATCAGAATCATTAAAAATAATTGGACTCCATTATGTACACTCAATATTTAATAAACTAAATTTGGGATATGGAATACAATATCAATTTACTAATCCTAATTTATCTTTTAATTTAAATATAGAATTTCCAATATGAAAAAATTAGGAATACTTGGTTCAACAGGTTCAATTGGAACTCAAGCTTTAGAGGTGATAGATGTATTACTGAATCAATTTCAAATTATTTACCTTACAGCAAATAACAATATTGAATTGCTTATAAAACAGGCTGAAAAATATAATCCTAAATTTATATGTATTGGAAATTCTGAATTAAAGGATAAACTTAAAATATCTTTAAAAAATAAGGATATTGAAATTTTTTATGGGCGGGAAGGGTTGTTAGAAATTTCGTCTTGTAATGAGGTTGATATTTGTTTAAATGCTTTGGTTGGTGCTTCGGGTATGGAACCTACAATTAATGC
Source organism: Fidelibacterota bacterium (assembly GCA_014381925.1). Lineage (GTDB taxonomy): Bacteria > Fidelibacterota > Marinisomatia > SCGC-AAA003-L08. Next base: position 87,131 of record JACNKR010000048.1, read on the forward strand.
TTTAGAGGGTAGAGTAGATATTGCACTTTCAAATAAAGAAAGTATGGTCATGGCTGGAGACTTTATTACTCAATTAAAACAAAAAAATAATTGTAAAATTTTTCCTGTCGATTCGGAGCATAGTGCAATTTGGCAATGTATAGTTGGTGAAAATAATAAAGATATTAAAAAACTTATTTTAACCGGAAGTGGTGGACCATTTAGAACACGAGATTATTCAACTTTTAATAATGTAACTGTAGATGAGGCTCTTGCACATCCCAATTGGGAAATGGGTCGAAAAATTTCAATTGATTCTGCAACAATGATGAATAAAGGGCTTGAAGTAATTGAAGCAAAATGGTTATTTGATATTCCTTCAAATGCAATTGATATTATTATACACCCTCAGTCAATAATTCATTCAATGGTTGAATTTAAAGATAGCTCAATAAAGGCTCAACTTGGTGTACCTGATATGAAAGTACCAATTCAATATGCATTAACTTACCCAAAACATATAGAGTCAGATTGGGAAACTTTAAATTTAGCAGAAATTGGGACTTTAACTTTTGAAAAACCTGATGTAGTAAAATTTAAATGTATTAAATTAGCATATCAAGCAATCAATGAATCTAACTCATATTCTGTTGTATTGAATGTTGCAAATGACACAACAGTTCAGGCATTTTTAGATAAAAAGATTAAATTTAATGATATTCCACGATTAAATGAATTAGCGATGGAAACTCACCCTAACACAAATTCTAATGATTTAAAAACAATTCAAGATTTATCTCATTGGACAGAAAAATTTATTAAGGACCAATTATGATTTTTATATTTTCGTTTATTTTTTTATTAGGTATTCTTGTATTTGTACATGAACTTGGCCATTTTATGGCTGCACGCTCAGTGGGTATGCGTGTAGAGAAATTTTATATAGGATATAACCTTTTTGGGCTTGGGATAAAAAAAATGTATAAGGGGACTGAATATGGCATTGGTCTATTTCCTCTTGGAGGATATGTAAAAGTTGCAGGTGTAATTGATGAAAGTTTAGATCCTGTGAATACAGGGGCCCCCGATGAATTTAATTCAAAATCACCTCTTCAAAAAATATGGTTTTTATCTGCAGGTGTAATTATGAATATGATCCTTGCATTATTCGTATTTACATTAATTACATTTAATTTAGGAATTGGAAATGTTAGTGAAGGATCTATTATTGGGGACATAATTCCTGATTATCCTGCTGAAAAAGTAGGATTAATAAGTGGAGATGAAATTATTGCAATTAATGGAATTGATGTTTCATCTTGGGATGATCTTACTTCTATAATATATAAAAAACCAAATGAGAATATAAATTTAACATGGAAACGAAATAATTTAATATTAACTGATTCGATAAAAACTATTTCAACTGAAAAATTAATTGGTGATGAAATAAAAGAAATTGGAATGATTGGAATTGCTCCCGTGATTACACAGGAAAAAGTATCGCTCACTAAATCATTTTCTGCAGGCTATAACAAAACAGTTTATTGGTTTAAAATGACTGTAAAATCCATGACAATGATAATTTCGGGCTCTGCTTCATTAGATGAAATTGGAGGTCCGATTATGATTGCGAAAATGGCTGGTGAATCGGCCAAAGCAGGTATTTGGAATTGGCTCAATTTAATGGCAATAATTAGTATAAACTTAGCATTTTTAAATTTATTGCCTATACCAGGATTAGATGGTGGACATATATTTTTCACTGCAATTGAAGGAATTATAAGAAGAGATTTACCATTAAGACTCAAATTAGGAATTCAACAAGTGGGTATGTTAATGTTACTTTCCTTAATGGTTCTTGTTATATATAACGATATTTCTCGATTGTTAAATTAATAATTGTTTTTTTTAAAATTATAAATATAGTTTCAAAATAGAATATTAACCTAAATTGTAAAAGTTTCTAACGGGTAATTATTTTAAAAAGTCACCCATTATTTAGTAAATATTATTAAAAGGAATTTTTATGAATCTCAATCAATTTACTCATCTATACCCAATTTCTAAAACTCTTCGATTTGAATTAAAACCAGTTGGAGAAACTTCAGATTATATTGAAAACTTTAAATCTCAATACTTAAAAGATATTGTTAAAAATGATATACAGAGAGCAAAAGATTACGAAATTATAAAAGAAATAATTGATGATTATCATCGACACTACATTGAAGAAAAATT
>JACNKR010000077.1 GCA_014381925.1 Fidelibacterota bacterium
ATTAGAACAACACTTTTTTTCGATTATAAATAATAATTAGTAATTTAATATTTCAATTAAGAATTAATAATTGAAAATTAAAAAATTTAACTTAATAATTGCACTGAATGGACACATATCTTCCTATATTTATATTGATAAAGTAAAATAGGATTTAAAAATCTTTTCCATTAGGAGATGATAAAACAAATATCTATTTCTAACCAACCTACATATATTAATTTTGACAGTGTAAAAAACTTTATATAATCCAATAAATAACAAATTTGATTAAAAAAATATTAATTGCAAATCGTGGTGAAATTGCTGTGCGAATTATTCGGACGTGCAAAGAGATGGGAATAAAAACAGTTGCAGTATATTCTGATGCTGACCGTATATCACCTCATGTATTATTAGCAGATGAAGCCTATCATATAGGGAAGTCACCATCAAACAAATCGTATTTAGATGTAAATAAAATACTTTCAGTCATAAAAATAAGTGGTGCCGATGCTGTTCATCCAGGATATGGATTTCTTTCTGAAAATGTTGAATTTGCAAAAACCATTCAAAAAAGAGGAATTATTTGGATTGGGGCACCCACAGAAGCAATTAATACAATGGGTAATAAAGTTAGTGCAAGGCAAGTTGCTAAAAATAATTCTGTATCATTAATCCCTGGAACAATAGAGCCAATCCAAAACCCAAAAGATGTTTTCCAGATAGCTGAATCAATCGGGTACCCTATTTTAGTAAAAGCTGTTGGTGGTGGTGGTGGAAAAGGAATGCGGATTGTATATTCAGAATCAGATCTCACACAATCAATTGAACGAGCATCATCTGAAGCAGGAAAAGCATTCTCAGACTCAAGAGTATATATAGAAAAATATCTTGAAGACCCACACCATATTGAAATTCAAATATTATCGGACACACATGGTAATCACATAAGTTTAGGTGAGCGAGAATGTTCTATTCAACGACGATTTCAAAAAATTATTGAAGAAACACCATCTCCTTTTATTGATGATTTATTACGAAAAGAATTATCAGAATCTGCAATAAAATTAGCAAAAGCATGTAATTATTTAGGTGCAGGAACTGTTGAGTTTTTAGTCGATAAATATAAAAAATGGTATTTCTTAGAAATGAACACTCGGCTACAAGTTGAACATCCAATTACAGAAATTGTTAATGGAATAGATTTAGTAAGAGAGCAAATTAATATTGCAGACGGAAAACCAATTTCTTTTACTCAAAATGATGTAATACCTCAAGGGCATGCAATTGAATGTAGAATTTATGCAGAAGATGGTCTAAATAATTTCCAACCATCAATAGGAAAAATTGTTGATTATTATCCACCTTCAGGACCAGGTGTACGAATGGATGAAGGGTTTATTAAGGGTCAAGAAATTACTCCGTTTTATGACCCAATGTTAGCAAAATTAGTTGTATGGTCAAACAATCGCAAAGAGGCAATTTCAAAAATGAACAGAGTATTAAGTGAAATGAAAATCGTGGGCCCAATTACAAGTATTCCTATTTGTCGAGAAATAATAAATCATTCATCTTTCAATTCAGGAATCTATTGCACACATACCTTAGAAGCAATATTACCAGAATTAGTTGAAAATATTTCAAAAGAGATAACACCCTCAGTTGCAAGTTTGATATTAAAAAAACAATATCAAAATCAAGGTAAAATAATATCTGAGGAACTGTCATCAACTTGGTTAACTTCGGGCAGAAAGGATGGTTTAGAATGATTTTAAGACTCACTCAACAAAACCATTCAATTGATGTTGAATTAATTTCATCATCGCCATTCATTATTAAAATCAAAGAAAAAGAGTATCAACTTGATATTATAAAAATTTCTGATAATTTATATTCATTAATTTTAAATAATCAATCATGGTTTTTATCCTATAATGAGAAAGATAATAAGCGTTTCATAAGTGATTCGAAGTATGAAAGTATTATTCATATTCAAAATGAACTTGAAATAGTCCTATCAAAATTTGGATTTGCATCTACAGAGGATGATAAAATTGGAGAAATTCATGCTTCAATTCCTGGATTAATTACAAAATTATTTGTAAAAGCAGGAGATAAAATAACCAAAGGACATCCTTTATGCATCCTTGAAGCAATGAAAATGGAAAATGAAATTAATGCACCAATGGATGGAGTGATCAAATTGATTCATGTAATTGAAGGTAACTCTGTTGAAAAAGGTAATATAATTATGGAGATTGAATAAAATGTCGTGGAATAAATGGATTTTTGGTGCCTTAGGCTGGTCAATGTTTGGACCAATTGGTGGAATATTGGGATATGCATTAGGTTCTCAATCAAATTCGGGTAACCGCTATCAATCTCGTAGAGGTGGAACAAATCCGGGAGACTTTAGTGCGTCATTATTAATTTTATTGGCAGCCGTTATGAAAGCAGATGGGAAAATTTTAAAATCCGAATTAGATTATGTGAAACATTTTCTAAAATCAAATTTTGGTTCAGCCCATTCAACACAGGCGTTGCAAATGCTAAAGAAAATTTTAGAACAGGATTTCCCACTAAATCAAGTATGTGCTCAAATTCAACAAAACATGGATCACCCTTCTCGATTACAAATAATGCATGTTCTTTTTGGTTTATCCGCATCTGACGGTGAAGTCCATCAGTCTGAAATAAAGGTTATAAAGACAATTAGTAATTATTTAAATATAAGCCACCAAGATTTTAAATCAATACAGGCGATGTTTTATAATGATACCGCTTCTGCATATAAAGTATTAGAAATAGAAAAATCAGCGACAGATAATGAAGTTAAAAAAGCATACAGAAAAATGGCTGTAAAATATCATCCAGATAAAGTTGCACATTTAGGAGATGATTTTCAAAAAATGGCTGAAGAAAAATTTAAACATCTAAATGAATCCTACGAACGCATTAAAAAAGAACGAGGAATGAATTAGGATTTACTTGAAAATATTGAGATTAATTTATAAGTTTTAATATATTTTCAGGTGGTCTTCCAATAACGGCGATATTATCTTTTACAATTATAGGTCTTTCAATAATTTTGGGGAAGTCAACCATATTTTGAAAAATATTTTCATCATTTAAAAAATCAATAATTAAATCTAATTTTTTCACATCTCCCATTCGAATAAATTCTTTGGGTTTAAGATTAAGTTTTTGTGATAAATCTTTTAACTCATCAATTTTCAATGGTGTTTTAATATATTGAATAATTTCAAAGTCAATATTATTTTCTTCTAAGATCTGCACGGACCTTCGGCTTTTTCCTCAATTTGGATTATGATATATTTTTACTTTATCCATTTACTCCTTTAATATGCTCTTTTTGCAGGATTTGGTGGCAATTTAGCTGAACATTCATCCCATAAATAACACCAATTACATAGCATCGTTTCTTTAGGGTAGAAATTTTCTATACTCCTTGATGCTTTAATAATTTTATCTATATTCTTTGATATTGATCTTTTAAATTTTTCTATTTCATCAGCAGTATGTGTAATTGTCATTTCTACACCATTCCGAAGAAAATGCCAAGTCAATGAAATTTGTTTAACAGGTGCAAAATTTTGTTCCACTGCCATTTGATACATTGCAAGTTGTAAATCTTTTTTTGCCATATTCTGTGTCATTGCTCGTTTACCTGATTTATAATCATGTATTTCCCAACATCCTTTTTCAGGTTGGTCTAATCGATCGATTACACCTCTAAATTGATATTTATCATCAATATTAAATTTTAAACTAAGTTCAGTTGCATACACTTTTTGATCAAAGATAGGTCCATATTTATGGTAATAATTTGCCAGACATCTTTTTCCAATTGCATAAAAATGATTACTAATCAAACTATGGTCAACAATAAATATTTTCTCATGCCATGAATCTTGCCAAACATTATCATATATTTTACAAATTTTATCAAATGTAATATAAGGTCGTCTTAAATTTTCTTCTTGATATAACCATTCTAAAGTAGCGTGTACACATTTCCCCATAAATGCTTCAATACTTTCATCTTTTTTTCTTTGCCTATCCAAGTAAACAATTTTATACTGTTCTGTACAATTTCTAAAAGTTGAAAGCTGTGAATATGAAAAAACAGCTTTTTTAGGGTCAAGAAAGTTTATTTGTGTATTATCAGCACCCATCAATTAATCTCTTTAAATAATCGATAATTTCCAAACATGCCTTCATCTATAAAAATAAATTGTTTACCAGAAGCGTAATGCCAAATTTCATATTTATATCCTTGATTATTTTGATTGGTTAATTCAATATGCTCCGGTGCACCAAAAATAATATAAACGCGACCTCTATCTGATTGCCATCCTGGACCTAATTCTGAAAAATTGGACGATGAAAATTCAACGCGTTGGAAAAACTCATTCATTACTTCGTTTGTCTCCGTTTTTGGAGTTGGATCGATAGATTTCCAATATTTCTTAACAAAAATAATCTTTTCATTTTTAGATAATGATTTTAGTTCTCGATATTCTGAAGAAGTAAATATATATTTCATAATTTTAATTGTCGTTTCAATATCTTTCCAGTATTGAGAATTATTCCCTGGTAATTTAAGGTTTATTTCACCTTCAACTTCTTCATAATTAAAATAAACATTCAAATTACCTAACCAAAATTCAGAAATTAAAATTGGATAATTAAATGTATTTTTTTTCTGCTTTACAATAACCGAATCAAACATTACAATCTCATCATCATTTTCCACTTCAATATTAATAAATGAATTTGGAATAATTTCTTTAAAATGATGTGAAATTTGAATTACTAGTGTATCGATATCATCTGGAACAATATTTCCAATAAAGTTATTATCATTTTTATTTTGAGAAATTAACATAGAAGAGATAAATTCTGAAGAATAATCAGTTAATGGAATTTCTTCATGCCATCTATATTTACTATCTAAATCTTCTATTAATACTGATACTGAATATTTATCAGATGATGTTTTAAAAAAATATCCAGCAGAAATTGTTTTTTTCTTATTTCGAGTATCCTCAAAATAAGCTTCTTTTTTTTCTGCTTCCCACGAATAATGACTGACTTGTTGTTTAGCAGAATCCAAAATTGCGACTGAAATTTGAAATTGTGCAATAAACTCATTTTTTATTTTTTGAAACACTAATAATGAATTGGGGAAATTAATATTTATCTGAATTCCAAAATCATTATTTTCATTTATATGTGAGAAAGCTTGAAGATGGATTTTTTGTTTATTATTTGTGTTTATATTCCGCTTTGAATGTCCTGCACAATTCCAAATTATTAATGCTAAACATAATATAATTATTAATTTTGGTTTCAAATAAATTATTTTTTTCGTTTTAATAGTGATATTCCATTCATTTCAGATGGTTGCTTAATCCCTAAATAGGTTAATATCGTTGGTGCAACATCTGCTAATTTACCACTTTTGAATAACTCCCAATTATTATTTGGGTCATCAATTACAAATGGCACAGGCAAAGTTGTATGTGCAGTATGTGGTTTTTTCGTTATTGGGTCAATCATCATTTCTAAATTTCCATGATCAGCAGTTAAAAATACGACACCCCCCTGTGATTTAACGGATTGAATAATTTGTGATAAACAGTTATCAATGGTTTCAATTGCTTTAATTCCAGCGGATAAAATTCCAGTATGCCCAACCATATCTGGATTTGCAAAATTTAAAATAATTCCATTGTATTTTTTTGAGTCAATAGCGTCTAATACTTTTGAAGTTACTTTTTCTGCACTCATTTCAGGTTGTAAATCATAAGTTGATACTTTTGGAGAATTAACTAAAATTCGTTCTTCATGTGGATATAAATCTTCATTTCCCCCATTAAAAAAATAGGTAACATGGGCATATTTTTCAGTTTCTGCGATTCTTAACTGTGATAAACCATTCTCTTCTAAAATTTCAGGAAATATTCTTGTCAATTTTTCTTTTTGATAAAGTACTGGAAATGTAAATGATTCCTGATATTTGTTCATTCCAACTAATGAAACATTTAATGGTTTTGTTTCAAATTCATTAAAATTAGGATTACTAAATACTTCACATATTTGCCTCATTCTATCTGACCTAAAATTGAACATAAATAAAGCATCATTATCAGAAATAGGTGAGAAACCATCAATTAATTTTGGAGTGATAAATTCATCATAAACTTTTGATTTATATGAATTATTGATTGCTTGTATAGCAGTTTCAAATTGTTCACCAATACCATTAATTAACATTTCATAAGCAAGCTCAACACGATCCCACCGCTTATCTCTATCCATTGCATAATATCGACCACACACAGAAGTAATTTTACCAATACCAATATTATTCATTTCATTTTCTAAATCATTAATATAATTTAATCCACAATCAGGAGCAGTATCTCGCCCATCCATAAATGCGTGTATATGAACTTTTTTTAAACCAAATTCTTTAGCAGAATTTATAATATATTTTAAATGATCAATATGAGAATGAACACCGCCGTCGCTTAATAACCCGGCTAAATGTAGAGTTGTATTATATTTTTTTACATGATTGAATAATTGAATTAATTGAGGGTTTTCTTTTAATTTATTTAATTTTATATCATCATTAATTTTGACTAAATCTTGTTTAACAATTCGCCCCGCTCCTAAATTCATATGCCCAACTTCTGAGTTGCCCATTATACCATCTGGTAATCCAACAAATTCCCCTGAAGTTTCAATAGGAACCATCGAGCATTTATTAAGAAGACGGTCTAATTCGGGTGTATTCGCAAGTTTATATGCATTGCCATTGGTTTCTTCTCTTAATCCAAAACCATCAAGAATAATTAATATAAAATTAGTCATTATTAATATTTTCCTATTTTAGTAAAATCACTTTCTGTATTTGTTCAAATTCTCCTGTAAATAGCTTAATAAAATACGCACCACTAGGTAAATGTTCAGCATTCCAATTTACAGAATTTATCCCCACATATTGATTTGAATTGATAAGTGTTTCAATTAATCGACCATTTAAATCATAAACCATTAATGAAACTTGAGATTCTTGCGGTAAGTCATAGCGGATTGTCGCTGTAGGGTTAAATGGATTTGGGTAAACTGGATATAATGCAAATTTTGTTGGAATTAATTTATTTAATTTTTCATCTGCTAATCGTGATAATTCATCTGCACTTACAATTTCTACAGGTATAAGTGTCTCTGGATTATTAGCTAAATCGGTAATAATAAATTCACTGCCATCAGTTAAATCGCCAACTCTGCCTAATCCTGTGGATTCTAATTCAATCTCTACGATGGTGCCAAATCCAGGAGTAATTTTTCTACCTTCAGGACTAAAAACCATAATATTTAATGAATAGTCATCTTCCTTATAAACATGGCTGACAGTCATATCATTAGACCTTAAACCTTTCATTATATTTAGTGGGATTTTATTTTCAAATTGAAGTTTAAAATGTAGAATATAAACATCCTGTTCATTGAGCATATCTATATTGTATTTATATCTCTGTCCATCTTCCATGGCTTCTATAATTCCGGAGAGATATACATTTAATAGATTTGTGATATTAATGTCCTGGTCAAGAATCATTTGAATCAAGAGTAAAATATCAATGACATCCTGTTCATTATCGGAATTTAAATCAGAAACAAAAAGTTGATTATAATCGAAAATTACATTATCTAAAATAAAATCTACTAATAAAAGTATATCTATTACATCTATATTTCCATTTAAATTTATATCACCCTCCGTTTGATGGAAATAAAATGCTCCAATATCCGAATAAGTACCATCAGGGTCAATTATGGAAGGATCTCCGGCATCAATACATTGGCTTGTGTATTGCAGTGTGAAATCCTCATTAAGTTCAGGGTTTATTAATAAATCATTTATTCCAATCTCCAATTCCTCATTGTTAAAATTCTGGTAGTTAATTTCAATTCCATATAAAGCATTAAAATTCCAATTATAATTAGACCATTGGTTTTCAACATCAATAACAATACCTATTTCATTTACTTCAGATGAATATAATATGTTGTTAAAAATATTAAATTCACCTTCATTTGTTGAATATGCCATAATACCAATAAAATTTTGTGGAAATATAATTGTGTTTTTGAATATATTAGCGCCACTATTTTGAAAATATTCATTTGAGAACAATTGAACGAAAATCCCATAAATTGAATAATTCGGATTTTCATTTGGTGGTGAATTAATTAAATTTCCTTCAATATTAAATATTCCTTTTCCATGTTGAATGTGTATAACGTTTGATGTTCCCATCCCACTAAAAGAATTTGTATAAAATTTATTGTTTTTAATAATAATATCCCCAAAAATCCAATCACTACTTATTCTACCAAAATCATTAAATATATTATCTTCAATTATTACTTCACCTAGATTTAGCCCAATTATTATTCCATAATCAAAACTATTATCTGAAATATTGATCATACCTTCGTAAGAACTTTCTGAATCTGACACTCCCATTATCCTTAATTCTTTATTTTGGAAACCATTAAAAATGGTGCTTTCAATTAGTATATCAAAAACTGGGGGGTTATATTCGTTGTATCCAGTAATTAAAATTGGTTCATTGCAATCGCTAATTATAGAATTAAATATATGTAATCTTGAATTTAGTGTTGAAACAATACCACCCCAATATTCATCATCAATTCCTGAAAGAAATGTTTCTTCACTATTATTTTCACCAATAAATAGATTACCTTTTACATCAATTCCAGATGAAAATTGAATAATTGAGCCTGGGTAAATGATAAGTGTTTCGCCTTCAAAAATAACGATTTTATCTTCAGCTTCTAAGGTTTCACTTACTTTTACATAAAAAATATTTAAATTAATATTTCCATCATTAAATACTATTGGTGAAACAAAGTGGAAATCTTCTGTTAAATATTCAGGAATATTTTGGTTATATGGATCACCTACATCTACAATTGGTAATATTGAATAATTATCGTCTGGATTACTCCAATTTTCAATACGATAAATTCCATCATTAGCTGTAACAGATGTAGCAACCAATCGTTTAGCCTTCAATTGGTAATAGGGTGGAATAGGATTATCCAATCCAACTCCCCTTTCATTAAATACTTCGCCATCACCTTCAGTCAACCATTTTTGAACTGAAATAAATTCAAAAATATTATTTCCATCTTCATCCCAACGCCACGGATCAAAAATGTAAACCTCTTCAATGTCTGCGGTAACATCAAACTCAATTGGAATTTTATCATAATAATTGACACTTATCCCATTCTCTGTGCCAAAGTTTAAATAGCCATTTGAAAGATTTAAGCTTGATTGAAACTCATCATATAGTAAAAAAGATACATCATTTTCTCCACCTTCAATTGTACTGGCACCATCACTTACTTTTATAGTATAGTTTTCATAGGGATTTACTATAACAGTTTCTCCCGAAGCATAAAATTGTGAATTATTACTTGAGTCAATTAATTCCCATTGACCATATATTTGTGGACCTACCCCCGGTTCATCTCCATAAATATACCGAACCATTACTGTTTGGGAGAATGTCATCCCTACCCAGAATAAACTCATCACTAACTTTATATAGTATAAATATTTTATATGAACTCTTTTTATTTAAATTAATTATTTCTTGTACCTTTGGCGATAAATGCAGGGTAATTAAAACCCATCGCATTAATTATACCATATATAATTATTGTATCATCTTTAAAATCAACTCCATGAACAATATTATCTGAAAAATTAAAATGTTCTGCCACATCATGGTTATAATTCCATGTTTCACCATTGTAATGAGCAAATCTCCCTCTTATATTTACAGTAATAAAATCATTAGGGTGGTTGCCGTCCATTCCTCTCCCCATATACCAATAAAACATTTCATTATTACCCGTATAATACCCTTCACCGGTCGTAAGAGATTCCTTCCATAGCCCTGGAGATGTTATAACATATAAAGTATCACCATACCCCCAAATATTAAATATTCCTGGACTTAAAGAATCTTGTTGAGTGAAATCAACCATATCACTTTCAAAACGATACATGTCACTCCATACAGTTCCATTATAATATTGAATTACATGGGGGATTTCAGATAATGGAAAAGAAGTTGAATTGGATAAAGCATAAATATTATTTTCATTTTTTTTCCATACATTTTTAAATACTCCATTATATGTCCACCCAGTACCGGTACCGGTACTGGTTTCCATAAGGGTATATTCTTCTCCATCCCAATGAGTTATATCTGTGGATGAATTAAATAAAAACATATTATTAAAAGATGTCCCTCTGATTTTATGAATACTTCCCAATCCCAGTGGATAATTATATTCACCCCAATGACCATATGCTATCCAGTTTACGCCATTAAAATGATATGGAACTCCAATACCAAACCATTTAACATCTTCACTTAATTGGAAAAAGGAAAAACCAGGTCCTGATATTTGGTTTGTATCTGCAATTATTAATTCTCGCCATTCCTCCCCATTCCAGTGAATAGCATTATAATAGAAAGATGTAGATGAGTCTGGTACATGTATCTTCCCAACCGTCCATATATTATTTTCATCAATAATTTGAACATCTTCTATCTCACTAAAGGCATTGGCACCCAAACCAAAAGTATCAATTTCCCAAGTGAATTCACTGCTTGTAATTGGGTAACAGCACTCAGAATAATTGTTTTCACAGGGGATGTCCCACTCGTCATTCGTACAATATGCATCTAAATTATCAGTAATGATATCGACTGTTATCATGATATCTGTTATATCTATTTCTTCATCTATATTTAAATCACTAACTAAAATTTCATACTCTGAAGGAGGAGGTGGCATTTCGAGAATAATGTTTATTGTACGGAGTATATCAAGAACATTAATACTTTCATCATTATTTAAATCACCAAGGGTTTGAGAAAATGAGATTGAAAAAAACACAACAATCACAATGACCCAACTTTGTATTTTAGGGTAGGATAATTCTCTAAATGATAAAATGTTATTTATCTTTTTCATAATATTTGAGATATTTCTACAGGTATGGAGGCATTCGTTTATTACAAAACTAACCCTTTATCATTGTCAGAGTAATAAATAAAAACTCATCCAAATTTATTTTAACAATGTCATCGTTTTTTTAATAGTACCATTTGATTTAGAACTTAATTGATAAATATATAATCCTGCAGGAACGGTAATTCCATTTTCATCAATTGCATTCCAATTTATAGAATGGATTCCAATATGTTTTTGGCTATTTACAAGTTGAACAATATGTCGCCCTGATAAATCAAAAATATCAAGAGTTACTTTTTCAAGTTCACTTAAACTAAATTGAATTTCAGTATTTGGATTAAATGGATTGGGATAATTTTGTGAAAGTGAGAATTGATGAGGACTTTCTTCATTAATACTTAAAACTCCAAAATGGAAATTGAAGGAATTTGATTCAGATACTATTTCATCAAATCCATCTGAAACCACTACATTCCAACTAAATTGTTCATCTGTACCAAATTCAATATTAAAATATTCAGAATTATAGTTAGCATTAAAAAAGGGTTCTATCAATTCAATTTCAATATTGTGTTCTTCAGGTGCATTATTTTTCCAAAAATTTAAGGTATAACTCAATTCATCATTATCTAAATCAAAGGATTGATCCCATGAGAATGTCACCACGCCATTATCAAATTCATCTTCACTTAGGATAACTAAATTTTCATTATTACTTGGTGAAATTAATGATATATCTGTTGGTAATTGATTCATTACACTTACAACAGATACTGCAGAACCAATGGCATCATCATTATCCGTTACCACGAGAGTAATCAAATAATCACCAAGTGCTGAAAACTGATGAGTCAATATTTGATTTGAGCCAATGAGTTCTTCGCCATTTAAATACCAATTATATGAAATAATATTTCCATCAGAATCTGTAGATGATGATGCATCTAATGTAAAATCTGTATTTCTGAAAGTTATAAGTGATTCTTGGTCAATAACAGCAATAGGAGTATTATTTGTAATTTCTGTTACAAGTGTTAATGCGGTTATTTCAGTAAATAATTCAGTAAATGTACCAGATCCATTTGAAAATGTAATATCCTGAGTTTCATATTCAACCATTTCAGACGGACGATATACTTTAACAGAAATTGGATTACCCAAATTAAACCCCGAAGTTACAAACCCACCCCAATCACACATATTTACAGAGCCGGTAGCTCCAATAGAAATTCCATCGTACATCATTAATCCTGAACCCACTAAAACTTCGTCTTCTGTTAAATTATCACAATCTATATTTTCTGAATTAATCCCTGCTTGATCAAAAATTCCAATTTCATCACCAGGTTCTAAGCCATCTATTTCTGCAGAAAAATGAATTAACATATTCACTCCTGATTCAGGTAAATCAGAAATATAATATTCATTTTCAGGTAAAATAATCTCTCCACACCCTAATACCGTAGTTACCATATCAAATTCATTCACATCCATAAAGTGAGCATTTGTAATACAAATTTCTGTTGATGTCGGATTATCATAATATATCGTTGCAAAATGATTTTCTCCAGCAGGCATTGAATTTGTAAATGAAACACCATCAATTGAATTACCTACAATATTTGTAATAAATTCAAATTCATCAATTGCACCCCCCGTAATACTTAATGGATTCACACCTTGGACTTCAAATTCAAATGATGATAAAGGAAATGAACTATTTGTAAAAATTTTAAATGATCTTGAAATTGGGTCAACTTCTAAAATTGATAATTCGACAGTTTCTGGAATAGGTTCTTGTAAAGTAAAATTAACTGTTTGACTACAACTTGCTTCAATACATTCAGTATGCAAATCGTCAGCAAGAATTACAGTTAAAGTATGCGTTCCAAAATCTAAATTATCTAATTGAAAATAATTATCATAAAACATTTGCACACCACCATCATCAATATATAAATGATAATGAAAACCAATCATTTCTGGATCTGTAGTTAATAAACTAACTGTTACTTCATCACCAATAATAATTGCACCATCTTCTGGCTCCAAAATAATTACAGAAGGGGAACTTGATTCTAATCCAGTTAAAAGGCAACCACCTGTATTTACATCATAAATATCTCCAGAAAGCGCTGAAAAAATTGGATCATTTATACATAATTCGGATGAAGTTAATTCAGAAAAAGTAAGTTGAATGAGAGTTCCATTCTCTGCAGGAATTACTCCACCCATAAAGTCAAAAGCCAACACCACACCAAGCTCACTCGATGATACAATAAATCCATTGTCTGCTGTCATTCCACCACTTGCATTTGTTAATATTCCACCACTCATTAAAAATTGATAACCTGCAATATCTACACTACTATTCATTAATATATCAACCGTATAATTTCCATCGGTCGAATCTAAATTTGTTAATTCAAGTTGAATATCTTGTGAGAATAAAAATGTAATTGTAAAAAGTATTAAAATTATATTCCATTTTTTCATTTTGTTGTCCCTTAAGTTTGTAAAAATTTTCTAAATATTGTAATTTTAAGCTAAAATATGAATATTAAATTTAACCTTATCCTATGATTTTTAGATAAAAAATTTGTAACATTCTTTATTAAAATGGATTTATTAATACCATTCTATAATAATGTTTATAATCTTCCAAATTAGAATTATTTTTAATTTCATCTGCAAAACCATAAGCAAATATCACCATTGGCATTCCACCTGATTTAAATGAAATTTTAAGTTCATATCCGATTGTAGAAATAAAATTGCCCTGTTGATTATTTCCATTCCACACATTTCCAAAATCAGAAATAATAGCACCTGTGATATCACCACCTGTAAACCCAAGAATATTAATAGGTAAATCACCTTCTAATAATTTTTGTCGTAGCTCTAAAGTACCAAATAAAAGTCTATTACCAGTTCTAAATTGACTAGATCCTCTCAAATTAATATTTTCAGGTAAACTTTCAGTGATGCCAATCATTGGGACATAAGTTGCTTCATCTGTTGAAAAATTCACTTTATCCTGTGCAGGTGGTTCTCCAGTTTGCATTACACCTTTTAGCCTAGAATAAAATACTATTTCACCCATTTTATAATTATTAAATCCATCAATAGATAATTGAGTATAATTAAAATCACTCATTAATTTTTTATCTGCAAAATCAAGTTTTACATCAATTCCAAATCCTTGATTAGGAAAATATCCATTATCACGATGGCCTCTTCGGGAGAGATAATTATATCCAATTGAAAATATTCCTAAATTTCCACCTTCCGGCTTTGGAAGTGAATTATCATTAAATTCATGATCAATAAGAATTAAAGTATCTAATCCATTTGCCATTGTAGAATCTTTATTATCTTTTACGTCAAAAAGATTTAATTCACCGAGATAAAATGATGATGTAATAGAGTGATTTGATGAAAGTGATTCTCCTGCATTAAATGGATGCGATGCCCAGAATTTTATTCCATTTTTTACTTCGGTTAATCCTGTTGCACTTCCATCATAATTTCTAAATTTAAAATCTTGATTATAGTTTAAGTTTATACCCCATAATGGACCATGTTGTGCATTAATATAATTAATACCCCCAAAAGGATAATTTCCTTCATAATCATAACTACCTCCATTAAAAATAAACTGATGCTTACCTAATGCATCCGTCCAAGCCGTTTCTCCAAAAGGGAATGGAAAAGGGAAAATTATTGATGTTAAATGTTTTATGTGATTTAAAAAGAAATATTCTTGAGTAGAGTTTATTTCGGGAATATCTGAATAATTAATTGGATTTAAAGGATTATCAGGCGATTTAGTCATCCAAGATGAATATCGGTTGCGAATGTTTAAATTGGTCGTTGTCAATTTTCGATCTAAATTTATCATAACGAGACGGGTGGTATCAATATCTGGTAGTGTTCTTAATAAAAGTGTAGAATCAGTTGGAGTCCATTGATGGGTCCAAACTGCATCACCCACATCGGTAATTTGGTGCGTTATTTTATTTTCTAATTCTAGTACATGTATATTAGGAGTTGAACTTGCATGAGAAGTATATGCAATACGGTTCCCATTTGGCTCCCAAACAGGTAAATAGTCAACAGCTGGATGTTGAGTCAGCCTTTCAATAGCATTATTTTTTAAGTTTAATAAATATAAATCCATATTCCCAGATTCTGGTGCCATTGCAAATACAAGTGCATTTCCATCTGGAGAAAGTGCAGGTGTGACGACTGAAATATCACACAAAAATTTTGTTAATTGAGTAGTTTTATTTGTTGTTAAATTTATTTTATAAATATTAGCAGTACTATTTTGGTGAGCAATAAAGACAATTTCTTCATTATTCAACCAAGTTGGATATGTTGCTCGCATATTATCCGTAATCCATTCCGCTTTTTCGATCTCTGTGTCATAAACTTTAACATCCCATAACATTGAACCATATTGACCTCTACGGTATTTAGAAAATGCAATTTTTGTATTATCCATTGACCAAGATAAATGCGAATGAAATCGCCCATAATCAATCTCAGATTTATCAAAGTTAGGTTTCTTCCATTTTATAATAGAATCTTTTTTATTTGAATTAAATAATTTACTAAAATCAAAATCGAAGGAAAACTTTTTATTTTTAATTTTGGAAGTATCTCTCGTTGCGATAAAAAAACTATTATCAAATTGTTTATGATCATCTCGACCAATAATTGCAATTTTTAAACTATCTGGAGAAATTAAAAAAGTACTCATTTTGTCAATGGGTAATGTTGCTGTTTCCCCTAATTCTTCAATGGCTTCTTTTTGAGAACGATAACCATAATAATAGGTATTTATTGTTCGTCGCCAATCTTCTTCAAATACAGAAAGTGATACTCCTGTGGCTTTTTTAAATGCTTTTTTAAAATTTAATAATTTAAATTTATTTCGAAATTTAACAATTTTTACAATAGCTTCATCACCAAATTTTTCAGCCAAATATAATACTTTGGAATATCCATCATGATGAGGGTCCATTTTTGATGTTGTATTTGTTAGTACATGATATTTATGACTAAGATCAGCCCGAAAAGGACGCCATCTTTCGGTGTAATATTCTGCTAATCCTTCAATAAACCAACTTGGTATTTGTCCAAATATACTCATACTCCAAGGCTCTGTCATCCAAGTTTTAACAGCATTCATAAATACAATATGTTGCAATTCATGAGATAATACTTGAAAAAGCCATTTTTCATCTTCTAACCAGATGGAAGCATCATTTTGATCTACCCAGATAAAAGTTTGGTTGGTAAACACTGCATACCCATTTAACACCTCATCTTCCGTTGTAAAAATGACATCAATAATAGGTAATTCTGTTAACTCCATCTGTTTCATTAAAATTGGGATGACTTGTTCTGCGATTGTTGCACCTTTTAATCCAATATCCTCAATTCCATTATGATAATGAATATTAAAATGCTCTGTTTTCATTGTTGTCCAATCTAATTCAGAATGGACACGATTATTCATCATCCATAATCCTTGACTGAATAAACTCGTAATAAAAATAATTAATAATGATTTTTTCATCATTTTCCTTTAAAAGTATAGGTGAATTTTAAATATTTGAGAATGGCCAAAAATATGGAATTGTATAAATAGCAATAATTCCATAAATAATACTTAGAGGTAAACCTGCTTTTACAAAATCTTTAAATTTATATTGTCCTGGACCGAAGACCATTAAATTTGTTTGATACCCCATAGGTGTCATAAAACTAGCAGAAGCACCAAAGCATACCGCAATTAAAAATGGACGAGGATCCACCATAAATGTTTCACTAATTGATATAGCAACCGGTGTCATTACTACTGCAATGGCTGTATTAGAAACAAATGCAGACAACACCATTGATAGTAAATATATTATACCAACTAATAATCTAAATTTAGTATCTGAATTTTGCGTAGTATCACCTATGGAAAAAATAAAATCTGCAATTAATTTATCTGCTCCTGTACTTGTAATTGCATGTCCAATGGGTAATAATGCTGCAATTAAAAATATAACTTGTAAATTTAACGACTCATACACATCATGGATAGAAATTGACCGTAATAATAAAAGTATTATTACCCCTAACATTGCACCTTTCAAAATTGGAACAATTCCAAATGACGCTAAACCCATTATTAATGGAATGACTAAAATTGATAGCCACCAATATCGTTCATATTTTAAAGTTATATTTAATTCCTCTAATACAATCAAATCTGATGATTTTTTTAAATCTTCCATTCTTCCTTTTGGAATCATAATAAGTAAAGTATCTGAAAATCGAAGTTTAATCTTTCCCACTTTTTCTCTTAATGTTTCTCGTTGCCGTCGAATAGCAAGGACAAGGCCTTCAAATAAATTTCTAAAATTATAGGTTTGTAATGATTTACCAATCATATTTGAATGCTGTGAAATAATTGCTTCTACTATTACATGATTTCTACCTGTTAATTCTTGTTGAGTCATTTTAACATCTGAGAGTAAAAGCATATTCATTTCTTCACTAAATTTCATTAAATCATCGACTCCAATATGAGCTAACAATATATCACCCTTTTGAATAGATAGTGTGTTTATCCTTTTTCGAATTCGCTTTTTATCCCGAATAATCATATATATTTCAATATTATACTTTTTTGAAATATCCATTTCTTTAATTGTGTTTCCAACAAGTTGAGAATCGGGACCAACCTTAAATTCAGTAAAATATGGCCCTAAATGATATTTTCGAGTTAATGAAGAAATTATTGAACGAGAATGAAGTAACCAACGAGAAGCAAACATTATATAAATTAACCCAACAATTAAAAATATCACTCCTAATTTTGTAAATTCAAACATTGTAAATGCTGGGATTCCATCAATGAAAATATTTGAAGAATAATCTTCCATAAATGAGCTAACAACTAAATTTGTAGAAGTTCCAATAAGTGTCAATGTACCACCAAAAATTGCAGCATACGAGAGGGGTAATAATAATTTTGATGGACTAATTTTAAATTTTTGACATAAATTAATTGCAAGGGGAATAAAGATTGCTACCGAAGCTGTATTATTGATAAACCCGGAAATAATAGCAACAGAAAATAGAAAAATAAAAATAGTCGGCCATTTTCTATTTCCACCTAAGGTATACAGTTTATTTGAAAATACTTCTAAAAATCCAGTTTTTTCAATAGCTCTACTCAATACAAACATAGCCGCAATGGTAATAACGGCTTTATTACTAAATCCACTTACAGCTTCTTCAGGAGTTAGAATTCCAAAAAGAAGTAATACTCCCATTGCTCCAAATGCAGTTACTTCAAATGGCACCCATTCAAGAACAAACATTATGATTGCAATAACTAAAACAGTAAGTAAAATAAAAATATCTAAAGAAATAGAAAATCCTAAATTAATTAAAGAAATTGGTTAATAATTTATATTAAACTCATAAATAAATATTAATATAGAAATAAATTAACCCACTGTGAAATGTTATTAAAATTAGGATTATTATTATATTCCTACCAAGATTTAGAAAAATGATTTTACTTTTAATGAATATTTCAAAAAATCAAACACATAATTTTAAATTAAAATAAATATTAATCATGATTAAAAATAATACGCTTTTTATTGACTTTGACAGCACATTTATCAAAGTTGAAACTTTAGATATACTTGCTGATATTGTGATGAAAAATGATACCGATGCTCAAAATAAAAAGAAATTGATTTCAGATATAACAATATTGGCAATGTCTGGCGATATTGACTTTCAAACTGCATTACACAAAAGATTAAATATTTTATCATTTACTAAAAATGATATATTGAAAGTAATTGAAAGGTTATCTCAATTAATTTCCGATTCAATTATTAGAAATAAAGAATTCTTTCAAGTAAATGCAAATAATATTTGGATAATTTCAGGTGGCTTTAAAGAAATCATTACCCCGATTGTTGCTGAATATGGAATTTTACCTCATCATGTAATTGCAAATTCATTTATTTTTAATGGTGATAAAATTATTGGTTGTGATGAATCGCAGGATTTATATAAAGAAAAGGGTAAAATAAAAGCAATTCACAAGCTAAATATAAATTCTCAAAAAATTATGATTGGAGATGGATATACTGATTATGAAGTATTTTCTAATGGGGAAGTGAATCATTTTATTTGTTATACTGAAAATATAATAAGAGAAAAAGTAAGGCAATTATCTACATTACATGCAAATTCATTTGACGATGTATTGCGAATAATAGAAGAATTATAATGAATTTACTATTTTATCTATTTGAGTTTTATTTTCTGACGATATAACTTCAATATTATTATTTTGACATAATTCTGTAAATATACCGTCACCTTTTATTAATTTATTTGAAAAAGATCCATCATAAATTTCACCTTTACCACAGGAGGGGCTTTTAGATTTTAATATGGCAAGACTACAATTATTTTCTATACCAATAGTTAATGATTTATAAGAGCCTAAATTAAATTTATCCGTAACATCTTCACCTAAAATAGTTTTAATTCGTCCATCTATTTGTTTTTCTGCAGGAGGTCGAGGAGTTCCCAATTCTCCTAACTCTTCAGGACAGACAGAAACCCATTCAATGTTTTCATTTAGTAAATTATCTAATTTATTATGATTACCATCATATCTACATTTTTTTCCAAGTAAACATGAACTGATGAGTATTTTTTTTATAGCCATTATTTCTCTTTAGATATAATTAAAATTAGGATTATTTTATAATATTAACCAAGATGAAGGATTTAATGAAGAAGATTCTATTTGTATGTACAGGTAATTCATGTCGTTCACAAATGGCAGAAGGAATTGCAAAAGATTTAGGGTGGGAAGCTTTTAGTGCAGGTACAAAACCTGAAAAAAAAGTAAACCTAATCGCAATTGAAGTTATGGCTGAAATTAACATGGATATCTCAAAGCATAAACCAAAATTAATAAATGAAATTAAATTAAATAACATGGATATTATTATGACTGTGTGTTCAAATGCGGATAAAAATTGTCCTATTTTTCCAGATTTTTCAGGCAAAAAAATGCATCATTCATTTGATGACCCCGCTGGAATAGTTGGTTCAAAAAAGGAACAACTAAAAGTGTTTAGACAAATTAGAGATGAAATATTTGATTTTATAAAAAGTATGAATAATTAATTAGTCAACAATTGCATACCTATATAATTTAATTTTAAGTTATAAGCTAATAGCATTAACACAAAATCATATTTAAAGGGGCAAAGATGAACTTATTAAAATTTATTTCAATTATAATTATTACAATTCAAGCAGGTTTTTCAAGTGTAGAATTATCTTTAGAAAATTATTTAGAATTCGAAGGAACTGCTGATGTAATATATAATTCATCTGTTGATATTGGAGGATTTCAATTTGATATAGATGGTGCTACTCTTACAGGTGCTACAGGTGGAGAGGCAAATAGTAATGGTTTTGTAATTTCAAATTCAGCGACAACCTTATTAGGTTTTTCTTTTTCAGGTGCTATAATTCCTGCTGGTAGTGGAGTTTTAACTACAATTTCATTTTCAAATATAGATGAAGAAATTTGCTTAGAAAACCCAGTTATGTCAGATGCTTCTGGAAATTCATTATCCATCACATTAATTAATCATTGTGTCGGTGAAAATGAAATTGAAGGCTGTATGGATCCTTTAGGATGTAATTATGATGAAAATGCAACTATTGATACCGATTGTTATTATTCTGAAGAAAACTTTGACTGTGATGGCAATTGTATAATTGAAATTGATTGCAATGGTGTGTGTGGTGGTTCTGCTGAAATTGATAATTGTGGTTCATGTGATAATTTCCCATCAAATGATTGTGAACAAGATTGTGTAGGTGAATGGGGTGGAAATGCAATCACAGATGAATGTGGAATATGTAATGGTAATGGTCCATCAGTTGAATGCGAAAATGGAAATACCGTTTGTTTTCAAAATCAGTGTGATGATTGTGGCCCAGGCTATTTTCCAAATTATGGGCCTGAATGTCAATGGAGTACTGCGGTTTCAACAACCCAAGCATATATCATTTTTGATTCAATATTATTAAATGGAGAATCAATTGAAAATGGGGTTGAAAATGGAACAACAACAGGTGGATGTACAAACAATGATTGTGATATCTTAGGTGCAATCTATAATGGTCAAACTGTAGGATGGTCATATCTACCCATAATAAATAACCAAATTACAATTGCAGTTCAAATGAAAGACGCAAATACAGAAGCTGTCGCAGGATATCCATTATATGTACCCGGTACCTTAGACCCCGTTGTTACATTTAATTTTTATGATGCCAGTGAAGGAAAAATGTATTACAATGTAGCTTCAGTTGCACCCGTTTCTTCAGGATTAGTAAGTATCGATGAATTATATATTACGGAGAGTGGTAATGAATGTAGTAGTGATGGATTTGCATTTGGTGAAACAGAATTTTGTTTAGAAGGAATTGGGTGTGAATATGTAGAATATTGTGATGGTACTTTAACAAATAATTTTGACGCAATTGGAAATAATAATGACGGGTGTACAATTATTTCAACATGTGGACATCCCGAAGCTGTGAATTATGATAATAATTCGGAATGTGCCTATTTTGAAAATGATTTAAGTCAATGTCTTTTCAATAGTTGTAATGATATTGAAGCATTAAATTATAACCCTGATGAACTTGTAGGTTTTGAAGAATTTTCAGTCGGATGTATTTATGATCCATTTGAATGGGTTTCAACTACACAACAATCATTTTATGTGATTGACCAACTTGTTATAGATGGAAATTATATTACAGATGATTATGCCCATTTTGTAGTCGGTGCTTTTTGTAATGATGTTGCTGTAGGGTCAGCCCAATGGAATGGTGAAAATACTACAATCGCAGTGTATGGAACTGATGGGTTAACTGAAGGTACAGAAGATTATTGCTTTGGGGGCATGACAAACCCTGTTGAAATTCCCGCAGATATACCTGAATTTAAAGTTTATGATGGATTAAATGACATTTATTATAATGCATATTTCGAAACTTGCTTAGATATTGAAGGTAATAATTCTAATTGTGCTTGGTGGAGTTTTGGTTTTTCAAATATTCCTTCGTTAACAACTACAATTCCAGGCTGTACAGATGAAAATGCATGTAATTTTAATGAAATTGCAACAGTTGATGATGGAAGTTGTTGGCTTGCAAATGAAGGATGTAGCTGTGATTTCCCTGAAGGAAGTATTGTTGATTGCGCTGGAGTATGTGGTGGTTTATCAATAGAAGACGATTGTGGCATTTGTGATGGAAATAATATGGATTTGGATTGTTCTGGAATTTGTTTTGGTGAAGCAGTAATTGATGACTGTAATGTATGTA
This sequence comes from Fidelibacterota bacterium, assembly GCA_014381925.1. GTDB lineage: Bacteria > Fidelibacterota > Marinisomatia > SCGC-AAA003-L08. The sequence goes on from JACNKR010000077.1 coordinate 22,564, forward strand.
CGGAAGGATCTACAGGTATCAGTTTCAATATTGATTTAGATTGTGCAGGTGTTTGCTTTGGAAATTCAGAATTAGATGAATGTGGTGAGTGTGCAGGAAATGGATATGATTTATGTGATTTTGATGATAATGGAATACCGAATTTAGTACAATATGGTTATGGTGTTTATAATATTGAAGTCTCTGATATTCCAGGCGATCAGGGGTTTCATGCATATATTACATTTACTGGATCATTTTTAGATAATCAAAGCAATACTCAAAACCAACAAAATGATATAAATCGAGAAGTTGAAGTCTATCAAATTGAACGATTAGATGAAATGGGTTGGGTAAGCGTTGGACAATCCATAATGTATGGACAAAATTTATATATTGTACAAGTACCAACCATTATTAATCAAACAAATGAATCAGATGGATTAAGTACATTTAGAGTATTAGCTGCATTTGAAGATGAAGTAATTATATCGTTTGAAAATGGAGTAGGTGCAAGTATTGATAATATTAACCCACAAGTTCCAGAAAATATTAATGGAATTTATCAAAATAATATTGTCCAATTATTATGGTCAAATCCAAGTGATAACGATTTCCAATATTTTAAAATTTATAAAAATGAACAATTATTAAGCTATTCTACAACACCAATATTTATTGATGATTTACCATCAATTGGATTAAATAATTATTATCAAATTACAGCCGTTGATATTCACGGAAATGAATCAGAACTTAGTTTAGAACTAAATACGATAGATATTTGTAATGAAGAACAATCCGAATGTTTTGGCTGTACCGATATTTCTGCAGAAAATTATAATTCAATTGCAATTTTAGATGATGGGAATTGTGAATTTTTACCAATAGTTATTCAGGATGAAAATTTAGAAAATTACAATAGTGATATGGTAATTGATTTACCTGAAATTGAATTAAATGATATTAGCGTCGATATTGATATTCCAGCAGATGCTTTTGATATTCCTGAAGGAAGTCAAATAAATTTAGAAATTATGGAAGCCTCTGAAAGTGAGTTAGAAAACATCTTATTTTACTCTAGCTCTGCTGAAGCAGGAATTGAAATATTCCAAGGCTGTACATTTGAAGCAACGGATGAAAATGGAGAGGTAATTGAATTAGTGGAAGGTGCAACTCTTGATATTGAAATTTCATTTGAATTAACACGGAATGAATATGATTTAGGTTTCATCCAAGAAAATGGAGAAATCATTGGGTTAGATGCAATTTGTACAGATAATGGTGATGAGACTATGACTTGTTCAGGAAATGGAGGAGGATTTGGATCTTATATTGTATATTCATTTGATTCCAATTCGGTGATTTTGGGATGTACAATGTTTGAAGCATGTAATTATAATGAATTAGCAAATATGAATAATGGGAGTTGCTTCTATTATGGTATATATGATTGTGATGGGATTTGTGTAAATGATTCAGATGGTGATTTAATATGTAACGAACTTGAAATTTTAGGTTGTACAGATGAAGATGCAAGCAATTATGATATCGATGCAACAGATGATAGTGGTACATGTAGTTTTGGTTATAATTTGTCACATCAGCTTGGTTTTGGAAATAATTTAATAAGTTTACCTGGCGAGCTTGAAAATAATTCAACATTACACCAAATGGATTTAATTACATCAAATGGTGAAGAAGTTGATTTTATTATTGGACAAGGTGTTGGACTTTTTAATACAGTAGATGGTTGGACAGGAAACTTAAATAGTTTATCTCCTTATTCTGGATATTGGATAAATATTAGTGGTTCAGAAAGTTATAATTGGGATATTGAATTTAATCGTTCAATTGAAGCCTGTGAAGTATATTCTAACATCACATTTGGAAATAATTTATTATCATATAAATGGGGATCTGGTTCAGCTTCTACTATAGATGCTTTAGGTGGGGTAGATTTTGCAACTGAAAACTTTAATTTTATTATTGGTCAAGGAGTTGGGTTATTTAAAACCATTGATGGGTGGTCTGGAAATTTAAATTCATTGGAAGAAGGTAAAGGATATTGGGTAAATGTTTCAAATGATGAGATTATTAATTTTACTTGGGGATTAAATAATTGTGAGAATATTCCAAATAATCTTGGATTAGCAACGTCAAATAAAAATTCAAATTTACCTGAAGAATATAAAGTACACCAATCTACCGAACAGGCATTTTATTTAATAAACGAAATTGAAAACGGAGAAGCTGGTGATTTACTTCTTGCATATCACCATCACAAGTTAGTTGGATCTACTGTCATAGAAAATGGATTAATAGTTTTACCTTTAATGGGACGAGACTTAAGTGAGCAAACCGAAGGATTTTTAGAATTAAATGATAGTCCTTCTCTTAAATTGGTAAAATCTACAGGAAAAATCATAGATTTAGAATCTAACCAAGAGGGATTTAGAAATTTATTAGTTTCTGAAATACAATTAATCAAAAATGCGAATGAGTTAAAACCCAATAAATTTTTATTACATCCAGCATATCCAAACCCTTTTAACCCAGTAACTATAATTAGCTTTGGTGTACCAGAGACATTGCACGCTATGTCTCTACAAATTTATAATATCAATGGCCATTTAATTGAAACATTAATTAACGGACAAATTGAATCTGGTAATCATTCAATTGATTGGAATGCAAATAACTATCCAAGCGGAGTTTATTTTATTAAACTAAAATCAGAAAATTTTACTCAAACACAGAAATTGATGTTTGTAAAATAGGAGCAATAAAAATACCTATTTTTATAAAATGATATGAGGTTTACATCTTTAAATGATATATTTTCTTTTATCAATATCGGGATTTTGTTTAAATAATATTAAAATATTCCCAATTTGACCAACAATGACGGCATTACATGAAGTTTCAATTTCTTTAGCCAATGAATCTTTTTCTTCTTTAAACGAATTAAACTTTATTTTTATAAGTTCTTTATCTTCAAGAATTTTAATAATTTTATTAATTGAATTTTGTGATAACCCCTCTTTTCCAATAATAACTGAATGCTTTATGGAATGAGCAAATCCTTTTAACTTCTGTTTATCTTTTGATGATATTTTCATGAAATTCTTTTTTATGATTATTAATATAGTCTAGTCATTTATCAATTTTTAATTTGATATAATAAAGTACACTAATTAATAATTAATTACCTAAAATTATATTTATCAAAATAATAATATCTTGAATATTTATTGTTCCATCGATGTTTATATCCGATGCAAATGATTGGCCAATTGTAGGATCTTGAATTCCCAAAATAAATTGCACCATTATTAATAAATCTTGAATATTTATTAGCATATCTTCATTTAAATCACCCAAAATATAGTCAAATTGATCAAGATGGTCGATTACTTTTCGTAAAGTAATATGTGTTGCTTCAGTCGCTGTCTCCCAATCAATTAATCCTCCGACATGAATATGCCCTGCTATATGGCAATTATTTTCAGATTCTTGATTTATATCTCTATACCATGCGCCATGATATCCCATAAATTCGGATACAAAATGCCCAGGATCACCTTGCCAATCAATATAAGCATTTAATCCCAACTCTGCTTCTTCTACAGCATTTTCTATTTCTTCTAACGGTAACGACGAATTACGTTCAAAATAATTTTCTACACTTTCATCTGGTGGATTGGGCGTTGGAAGCGTTGGGTCTAAATAATCAGAATACCAATTTGTTCGATTATAGAAATTAAATTCTAATTCCCAACTATGGTCAATAAATCCACGACTAAAAGTAATTATCGCAATCGGTTTCACTTCATCAACAATAATCCAAAAATCATCAGAAGTATCTTGATAATCAACTTCTAAATCACCAAAACCCATTCCACAATCATTACAATCTGGTTCCGCAAATTCAGGAAAATAACTTACAATATCAAATCCTCTATTTTCCCAATCATCTCCCACCCAACCATTTGGATTTAAATCGCTATTTTGACTGAAGTGACGAATCATCTCATTTGTTGGTGGCCAAAAACCAGTCACTAAAACAGTGGGGTTCTCAAGATTTCGTTTCCAATAATTTGAATTTGATTGAACTAAAATTCCGTTATTCAAATCACCCATTTGTCTAACTAAAGTTAGTGTAGGATTTTTATCAAATTGGTTCATTTCGGTACAATATTCAATAGTAAATTCAGTTGGCTTGATTCCATTTATTTTCAGAATATTATTTTCATTTTTAATTTGATTTGATAAATTATATGGACCTAAAAACCCATTATTTATATATCGGATATAATAAAATTCATTATTTGAATTAAACGCATTTTCAATTATAATTTCAATTTCTTGACTTGAATTCATATTTATTGGTGTTTGATAACAATTCAATTTATTTTTTTGAATAGGATTGAAATTAATTAATGATAAATCAGTATTCACAAAATGTTGAATTTGAAGGTTTAAATTTAGTACACCATCATTATGATTAACTAATTTTGTTATTGGTGGGTTATAAGGTATTTTTTGGGGGAAAATGATTGAAGAAACAAAAACAGCTAATTTTATTATTAAAATAAAATGCTTATCAATTTTCATGGGTTAAAGTTAAGAGGTATTGATAATAACTTTAAAATAAAAAAAAGCCACTGTTTAAACAGTGGCTTTAATGTAGCCCGTAGGAGAATCGAACTCCTGTTGCAGAGATGAAAACCCTGAGTCCT
>JACNKR010000031.1 GCA_014381925.1 Fidelibacterota bacterium
CTGGTTAGAAGGTACGGTTATGGAGCAGAGTTTAACTCCTGGCTTGAGGTTGAATTATCCAGTACGAATTGATATTCATATTGCGATAGATAAAATTGATACAATTGATGAAATAATTGATACAAATAATGTATTAGATTCACTAGAAAGAAGCTTATGAGAATAATTTCACCTTCTATTATTGCAGGAGATTTTTCAAAACTCGATCGAGAAATTAAAGAAATTGAAGATTTAGGAATTACACGGTTACATTTAGATGTGATGGATGGGAATTTTGTACCTAATTTAACATTTGGTCCATTAGTAGTTGAGGGAATTCGAAAATTGACTTCTATGCACTTAGAATGTCATTTAATGATAAATAATACTAAACAATTTATTAATGAATATATTTCTGCAGGTGGTGATACAATTATTGTACATAAAGAAAATAACTCAGATATTGATGATAATATTAATGAAATTAATAGACAGGGAGTGAAAAGTGGAATTGCTTTTAATCCTGATACACCTATTAATTCAATATTACCTTTTGTGAAAAAAATAGATTTAGTCTTAATTATGTCAGTTTACCCTGGTTTTTGCGGACAATCATTTATCAAATCTACACTTCAAAGTATGTCTGAATTTGTTAATCAAAAAAAAATAAATCCTAAATTACATGTAGCTGTAGATGGTGGTGTAAATATTAATACAATTAAAAAAGTATTTGATACAGGTGTTGATATTAGTATAGTTGGTTCTGGTTTATTAGGAGCAAGTGATAGAAAAACAAGATATAAGGAATTATTAGATGCCTGACGGTATTTCGTTGAAAAATGAAATTCAACGGAAACTAATTCATTTTGCATCTGGAATTATTCCAATTCTTGTATTATTTTATGGAAGGGAATTAATATTACCCATCCTTTCCGTTATAACTATTTTATTTGTGCTTGTAGATTTTTTTAAATCCAAAATTTATTGGTTGAAAAATATATATACATATTTTTTTAAAACAATTATACGAGAAAATGAATTTGATAATTTAACTGGTGCATCCTGGGTATTGATTGGAAATCTTATTGTATTACTTATTTTCCCGGAAAATATTGCTATTTTTTCAATGTTTATTTTAAGTATTTCAGATTCTTTTGCTGCAATAATTGGGAAGTATTCTGGTCAAACAAAACTAATGAATAAATCTTTGCAAGGTTCTATTGCTTTTTTTATCTCGGGGTTATTGGTATCTATATTTTTTTCAAGCATTGCACTATCTATTCGGGTTTTTGCAGTAATATCGGCTTCAGTAATTGAGTTAATTCCATCTCGGATAAATGATAATATTTCTATCCCAATTACAACAGCGTTATGTTGTACAATTGGAGATTTAATAATTTGACATTTTTATCCCCATTTTTTTTATGGATGATTCCATTGGCAACTGTCCCTACATTAATTCATTTATGGAATAAATACAGGGTTAAAGAAATTGAATTTAGTACTATTTCATTTTTGAAAATAATGGAATCTAAATCAATTAAAAAAGTAAAGCTAATTGAATTATTGTTATTAATTTTAAGAACATTAATTATATTGTTTATTATTTTATTTATTTCTAGACCTGTTATTAGAGGTGAATTTTCTAATTGGGTATATAATCCACAATCAACTGTAACTGCTATTTTTATAGATGATTCATTTTCTATGAATGGAAATAGAAACGGTAATGAATCACAACAATTATTAGAATCTGTAATATTAAATATTAAAAAATCATTAGTCCCTCATCAAAAAGTTATTTTTGGTACATTTAGTGAAGGAATTCAATTTATCGGATTACAAGAAGAGTTTGAAAATTTTAATCCTTCAATTAAATTAACTGATTTAAATATTGGAATAAGTAATATTTTTGAGCAGTTGAATGACACTTTAAATCATGAAATAATAAACAAAGAATTATATATTTTAACTGATTTACAAAAAAATTCCTTCCAAATTGAAAATAAAAATGAATTCGATTGGAATATTTTTATCTTAGATATTGGACTCCCAAATGAAAATTTAGCAATTAAAGGTATGGAAATTGCGAGTGAAATTGTATTACCTAATGAATCTTTTGAAGTATTGGTTTCAGTTATAAATAATGGGAAAACTCCTCAGTTTCAACGGATGATTATATTAAATATAGATGGGTTAGATATTGGGCAACAATTAGTTTCATTAAATCCTCATGAAGAAGAAGTAATAACATTTCACACAGCTTTACCCTCCACTGGGAAATTTAAAATAATTGCTGAATTAGATCAAGATGATATGATTAATGATAATTCATGGTATAATATAATTAATATTCCAAATGAGTTAAATATTGGATTATTTTCTAATTATCCTGATGATTTATTATATTTAAATCATACAATTTCCGCTTTAAATAATAAGCAAAATATTTTTAATATTACAGAAATTCCATTGAATCAAATTCAATTTACGGAATTAAATAAATTTGATCTTTTATTTATATCTGGATCTATGAATTCAAGCCAATGGGATAATGTAAAATCATTTACCAACTTTTCTAAGCATGTAATTGTATTCCCATCCTCAAAAGAAAATGAGTTTAAATTATTAGAAAATAACGATTTAATTTCTCAAGAATTAATAAATTTAAATGATGATAATTTTTTATTCATTCATCCCAAAATTATTGAGAATGTCAAGGATGTTTCAATTCAAAAATTTGTACAAAATAAAACAATTATTCCTAAATTTTTTAAGTATTATACATTAAATGAAATTGAAAATTCACTTTTAAACCTTGAAGATAATTCATCAGTTTGGGTGAGGGAGTATTCAAAAAATGGATTTATTGACATATTAGGGTTTGGGTTAACGCCTGATTGGTCTAATTTACCATTTTTAGCGGGGTTTATTCCATTTTTACATAATTGGATTTATTCAGGAAAAACTATTTCATCTTATCCACAATATAATGTGGGTATGAAATTAAATAAGAATTCAATTCAACAATTTTCTCATGAAGTAGTAGAAATAATGAGTCCTGAAAAATTAAATTATTTAATATCATTTAATGAGATGGGAGTTTTATCAGGTTTTAAATTAAATGAAATTGGTTATTATCAATTAAAAGTTAAAAATAAATTGAACGATGTTTTTGCTGTAAACCCATCAAAAAATGAATTAAATATAAAATTAATAAATAAGAACGAATTAGCTAATATTTTTAATAAATATAAAATTATTAATTTAGATCATAATATTATCGATGAAATTAAATCAGCAAAAATAGGGACAGAAATTGGAACTCAATTATTGTTATTAATATTTTTATTGTTGGTTTTCGAATCATTTATTGCTCAATTAAGACCAAATCAGGGGAAAAATAATTAAAGAAAAAGCCATATTAGTAGATGTTATTTTTCCAAATGAAACAGATGAAAATGTTCAATATGAAATTGAAGAACTTGCAAATTTAGCTGATACAGCAGGAGCTGAAGTCTTTGGTGAAATAACACAACGAAGAGCAAAACCAGATGCCGCATTTTTTTTAGGAAAAGGAAAAGCAGAGTCGGTTGTAAATCAGGCAAAAGAATTAAATTGTAGTATAATATTATTTAATGATGAATTATCTCCGACACATGTTAAAAATTTACAAAAACTTGCAGGTGATGATATTAAAGTTCTTGATAGAACAGGAATTATTTTAGATATATTTTCTCAACATGTTCAAACAAGTGAATCGCGTAAGCAAGTAGAAGTTGCCAGGTTAGAATATATGTTGCCTAGATTAACTCGTCAATGGACCCACCTTGAAAGGCAAATGGGTGGAATTGGAATGAGAGGAGGCCCAGGTGAAACTCAAATTGAAATTGATAGACGATTAATTCGTAATCAAATTAGTAAGTTAAAAAGTGAATTAGAAAAAATTTCTTTACAACGAACAACACAAAACCAAAACCGAAAAAGTGCATATAAAGTTGCATTAGTTGGTTATACAAATTCAGGGAAATCAACTTTATTAAAAACACTTACAGGTGAAAATGTTTATATTGAAGATCAATTATTTGCAACCTTAGATACAACAACTCGAAAACTTGATTTAGCAAAAGAACTTCCTGTTTTACTTTCAGACACTGTTGGGTTTATACATAAATTACCCCACAATCTTGTTGCATCATTTAGGTCAACTTTATCAGAAGTGAATGATGCAGATTTATTACTGAAAATTGTGGATTGTTCATCACCACACTTTAAACATCATTTGGATACAATTTCAGAAGTCATGCAAAACATAACTAAAAGGCAAATTGAAAATATTTTGGTATTTAATAAAATTGATAATCTCACTGAATTAAATCAACTTAATAAATTAAAAACAAATTATCCTGATGCTATATTTATCTCAGCAGAAAAAAAACTTAGAATTCAATCTCTATTAGATGAAATTATTAAAAAAGCTACAATGGATAATATTGAAGCAAATATTACTATTCCATATAATCAATCAGCTTTAATTGATCAAATTTATGGCCAATTAAATGTTCTTAATAGAAAGGATGGTGATGATGGGTTTGAATTTAAAGTTTCAGGGAAAGCAGATAGAGTTAATAAAATGTTAAATCAGTTGAAAAGTAAATGTGCGAAAGGCGGTGTTTCAGACACCTTAAAGTAATTTAATAGTGGTAAATCCCTCTATATCGCAAGGATCCTTAATCCTAAAGGAAAGGCATGCTTTTGAATATAGCAAGAAGATAAACCATCATAAAAGTTGTAAGTTCTGAAACATTAACCTCCCGCACAAATTCTATGACAATAAATTAGGATTTTTCAATTATGCTAATGAACATAAATAAAAAATTATGAATATTATATTACTTAGGTTTTTTATATGAAAAATAGAATAATATTATTTATAGTATTTCTTATTTTTATTGGGTATTAATCACCTTAAAATTATAGGAAAATAAATTACAGATAGGCAGTATAACTTCCCTAGGAATCTGTTTTATTATAGGAAGACGAAAATAAATAATGTTTTTATACTCTTAATTAATATAAATACCGGCCAAATGGTGGGGGACACATTTTAACAACAACCAAAAGATAATGAAACTTCGACGGTGGTCTAAGAAATAAATTCTTTTATTAAAATTA
>JACNKR010000074.1 GCA_014381925.1 Fidelibacterota bacterium
TTGATTCTGTTGAATTTACACCATCATGAACCATGTATATACCATGAATACCATTTGCTGGACCATTCACTGTAATTTCAAGACCATCTACTACATTTGCAGTTATACCTGCATCTGTATTTGTTAATCCATCTAATCCACCTTGTATAGTCTGATTTTCAAGTACTAATACACCATCAGTAACATCCTGTAAATTCCAACCTAAAGTCATAAATCCATTCGCATCAAAATCACTTACAAAAGATGACTTAATTGAATTATCATTATGAAATTGGTTTTTATTATTTCCAATAATACCATATGGATTATTTTGATTTGGTAATTTAGTTTTAATTGTAACTTGTCCTGTTAAATAATTAGCATGATTATCATTATTACCAAAAACTAATCCACCACAATCACCAAGACAACCTTCATACGGAGCACCACCAGCAAGTAGTTCATTACCATCTGCATCTGTTATTGTCCATGATACTTCAGATGCCCAATCACCACTCGTACAACTAACGACAACATCCATACCACCTGTATAACAGGCAAGACCAACAGCTCCTTCTGGCAAACTATAAACTTCAGTGCCGACAGTTAATTCAGCACCATTCCATCCATCACCATACGCATCAATCATAGTAACTGTTAATGCATCACAAGTAAAACAATCATCATTATCACTTGTATAAGTTTCACAATTAAGGTTCATACCAGAATCAGTTGTACCATCATCACATACACCATTACCAATAACAGCTGCAACCGAATCAGCAGTGAAACAAATACCCGCACAATCTAATAAATTACGAGTAGCTTCACCAGTCAACACATATTCACCTGCACAATCAGGTCCTTCAGCTAAACCAAGTTCAACACCCGTTTCCCAATCTACATAAAATGAATCTAAAAATACTTCATAATCATGACCCGTAACTTGGAATGGATCTATCACTTTCACACTAATAGAACCATCAGAATTACCTGAATGAGTAATTTCAAAATCAGAATAACCTACATCAACTGTTGGTTCTACTGTTGTATTCGTTTGAGGTCTAATCCCAAAAATATTATCTGGACTTTCTAATGTTTTAGGAATACCAATTGAGTTATATCCATACGCATTAACCGTAAAATAATATTCTCTATCATTTTCTAATGGACCACCACCTTCTAAATCATTTCTTGATATATTTAACCAATGCTGTAATCCTGAATCAGTACCATTTTGTACTGCAACATTTACACTTGAACCATAAGTCGGATCAAATACATCATCCATAATTTCAGTAACACTATTAACAACATCAAATGTAGCTAATAATTTTTTACTTCCAGTTCCATCTAATGAACTATGTTGCCACACATTATATCCTTCAAAGTTAAACGCAGTCGGATTTCCGTCAGCATCTAAATCAATTTCATCAACAGCTGAATAATCTTCTGCCACTGCATCCCAAGTAAGAATCAATTCTTCAAACGAAGAAGTTGCAGTAACATTTGGTTGAGGAGGAGATTCAGGTAATGCAAATTGAATATCATAAGCTAGCTGTGCCAATTGATCAACTTCTTTCAATAAAGTTACAGAAGAAAGAGCATCATTTGCTTGAGCATGTATAATACCAAATACAACTTCTAATGAGTCTCCTGCTGGAAAATCAAAAGGTCCAACATTCATTAAAAATCGTCTATCAGCAGAATCATTATCATCACCATCTACCCAACATTCATCATCTGTTCCAGAATCATCATTAGGGTCACACGGGTGAACAAACTTACTATCTTCACCTGTTGCAGAATTTACAAAAGGAGAGCCATCGGCCTTTAATCCTGACATATAATTATACACTTCTTGAGAAGTTTCAGGATCTTTATACACGGCATCACCATTAATATATTTTACAAATGATGACATTGGCAAGTTTTGATATCCTTCAAGATCTTGACCAAACCCAAATGCAGATCCATCTCCACCAGGCACCGTTGCCTGAAAGAAATCATAACCCATTGCAGGAGCTGCATCACCATAAGATGCATCAGATCCATCATTATAGCAAATACCTAAACTTAAATCAGTATCACAACCAACAAAGTCATCACCCGCATCACCTAAATCTGGGTCATCCCATAAACCTACTAACATATCAGTGATATCTTCACCACTTCTGTTATATGCCTGAGTTTTAACAAACATCATATCACCAAAAGCGTCAGGTCTATTATATCCCCACATTGTTACTCTAATTTCAATGCCTAAAGGTGCAGTGCCATATAAAACATGAGAGCCTGGGTCACCATCATTCATTGTATAAAAAGTAACTTGGTCTCCAATAAAGTCTGGATGATCAGGTCCATTGGGTAATGGAGAATAAACGCCATCGCCATCATTATCAACCCATGGGGCACCTCTATGTGCTGGCCAATTTTGAAAATCATCACTTGCTAATGGGTCAGCTAAATCACTTTTATTTACTGTGTAAAGTTGATATTCATCTGAAGCGCTTTCTTGTCCATAAGGACCCGGACTAAATTCAGTTGAATATTCAGCAGTCGCTGTTCTTACCACTTCATTTACTTTACCCGCAAACCAAACACCTGATTGAAAGTTCGAATAATTACCAGATCCTTTAGGCCATTCCATTCCTGAATGTCCTGTTGGGTGATAATCAACTATAAAACCCGTATTTGAAACATCTGTGTTAATTCGATTTACATCAAATTTACCACCGTCTAATTTCCCCAATTCAATTGGAGTTCCTACACGCTCTCTCGCAGAAAGCCCGCCTATTACTAAGCATGTACTTAATACGAGAATAAATTTTCTTAAAAATTTTGAATTATTCATTAATTACATTCCTTAGTTTAAAGTTCAAAGTTTAGACCAAAACGCAACATGCGTGGAGCATCCCACCGTCTTGGATCACTAATTTTAGCAAGATAATAAGATTCACCATTTGAATGCTGTGAAAGCCAGTCTTTTCCATTTGGTGAGCTTAACCATCCATCAGAACCTGCTTCACCAGACCCTGAATACACTTCATCAACATTATTTGTATTTAGTACATTTAATACATATACAAATGCAGTCAATGAATATCCCGCAACTTCAATTTTTCTATCAATCTTAAGATCTAATGTACTTGTCCATGGCTTATACGCAGAATTGATTGTACCTGTTGGTGTTAACCAAGCACGATCATTCACAACTGAGTAAACTTCAGCTGGTGTATAAGCAGTACCTGAACCAAATTGATAAAGTAAATTAATTCCTGTATTTGCCATTAAACCACCATCATCACCTAAGCGATAATCAAGCATTACAGAGCCCGTGTGTCTTTGATCAAAATCTAAAGGATTAACAACTGTTGGATAAGTATCACCAATCCAAGCAATGTTAAAGTTAGATGCAGGGTCAGAACCAGTACCTTCAGCAAATGATAAAGTATAACTTACATTTGCTAAAAGACCATTCACTCTTCTCATATTATAATTAAATGATAATCCTTTTACTAAACCAAAATCACCATTCATATACTGAGACCAACTAAATGGCACACCATTTCGTTTTGCATCTACAACATTTGCCATCTTTGTATAATTACGAACTTCTTTATAGAAACCAGTAATATTTAACGCAGAATTACCGCCAATCTGTTGTGTAAAACCAACTTCATATTGAGTTGTTTCTTCAGGCTTTAAACTTGGGTTAGGAGATACAGTCATATTTCCTTGAGTTAAATTCGCAGAAAGTCGTGTATCTGATAAATATAATTTATTTAACTCAGGATGTTGAGTAAATTTACCATATTGAGCATGGAATTTAGTTTTATCAGACACAGGGAATGAAAATCCTAATCGAGGATTTAAAAATGTATATGGATCAATTGTCTTCCATGCATTTTCACCATCATTTCCATTTCTATCAACACCTCTATCACCATCTAACCATATATCACTCCAATCATCTGGAGCTTCAGCTTGAGGATCAAAATAATCAAATCTTAAACCCGCATTTACAACTAAATCTTCTAATTCGATTTTATCTTGTACATAGAATCCCATCACAATCGGTTCACCTGGAACTTGATATCCATTGCCTGAATCTTTACCATCAACAGAATAACCTACATTTTCTGCATAAGCATCGTGATAAGTTCCATATACCCAATCATCATCGCTACTATCTAAGCTTGAATCCATTTGAGCTTGATAATATTTAAAAGTAACTTCCATTGGTTGGGCGAGTCTATAATATTTGATTTCATTCTTACGATATTCAAAACCAGATCTAAATTCATGATCTCCAAATTGATTTAAATAATCTAATTTCGTACCAAAATATGATGTTTCATTTAAATCATAATCATCATAAGTAGTACCAAAAGCTGAAAATTTTGCAACTTGGCCTAATGAAGTAGGATTTTGTCCTTGCATTGCTGTATATAAATCACTTCCAATTTCACCATACGAACCTAAAGTTTCAAAATTTAAATTATTAAAATGAGTATTGTCGCCAAATTCATCTTTAAAATTATAATAGCTTAATCCAAACTTTAAGTAAGAATTATCAGATATACTATAAGTTGCATTTGCATAAGCCGAAACAGCTTTTTCTTCAAATTTTGGATTATTTGCACTATTTACCAAACTATAGTCATGAATGTATGTTCTACCTTCTTCCGTATTTAAATTCCCACCAACTTTAATTCGCAATGGGCTAAAATCAAAAGATACATTTCCAGAAACAGTTGTTCGAAATCCACCCGAATTCGCTTTTGTACCATAATTAGTTTGTAGATTATTGTAACCAGAATAAATAGTATCAGCAACTTCTACCCATATACCCATTGAATCTTGAACAATATCAGATACATGTCTGTAATATGAGAAAAAATCACCATCACCATCATATCCATCAGGAGCCATTCCATAATTTGAATTAAAATTACTATTTGCTGAACAACCTTCATCACCTTCGGTACATGCAACGTCATCTGCATCAACAAATGCATCAGGGCTTCCACTTAAATCTACAATTGTTACATTTTCAAATTCATCCTTAACCGCATATCCATCAGCATCAAGTAATAAACCGTGAGTTCCTGCATCAAATTCTGTATGATCCATTGTATAAGAAGGATGTGAAGACGGATTTAAATCATCAGTTCCTCTTGATTCTACATTTACAAAGAATTTAATGTTATCTGAAATTGGACCGCTAACACTAAAGTTAGAAAGGTTATATCCATAGCTATGAATTCCTTCAGATGAACCATCAGAAGCACCAAGACCAAAAATTGATTCTGCACCAATTTTTAATTCATCACCACCTATTCGTGTAGTTGTGTTAACAACACCACCGTTTACATTTCCGTATTCAGCACTAAAACCACCTGATTGGAATTGAACTTCTTCCATTGCTGAGTTAGAAACGGTACTTGTGTTGTCCATTGTGTATGCATTATTCATATATACACCATCTACATAATATGCAACATCACCAGCTCTTGATCCTCTAACATAGATGTTTCCATCATCAGATACAGTTCCAGTTTGAGTTGCTACAATTGCTTCAACTCCTCGTAATGGTAAGTTCTCAATCGCATCGCTAGTTATGATTCGAGTTGTATTTGTCGCATTTTTATTAATAATAGGCTTTTTAGCTACAACTTCTACAATACCAGCTTCAATTGCTTCTCTTGATAATGTAAATGTAATCTCAGAAGTTAATCCGGATGATACAATTACTTTTGATAAACGCACAGGCCGATAACCGATAAAATCACATTTAATTGAATGGGTTCCTACTGGAACATCCAATATTGTAAAATCACCTGTTGAACCTGAAGCTTGACCAAGGGAACTTCCCTCTACTTGAATATTCGCACCAATTAATGCTCCACCAGCTTCATCTACAACAACACCGGTAATTTTACCGACATTTTGTGAATAAAGAAATAAGGGCATTAAAAGAAGAATAGACAATAATTTTCTTAACATCTTCTCTCCAACTTATTTTCGTAATTAATTATAAAATATTTATAGTCGAGGATATAGTTGAATGTAATTCAATTTTACGGCTATAAATCACAGGTTATAACATATTGTGATATAAATCAAAAAACAAAATGATAAATTAAAAATACATGAGAATCTTTTTGTAATAAAAAATACAATTTAAGAACATGATAATAGAATATATAGTTTGATGTAAAACTATAATTATAATTATTAATTTAATGTAAATTATGTCATAATGATTATGATGTTAACTTGAATTACAATCAGTATTTGTTTAAAATGCCAATAAATATTAATTTTATTAATTGATAAAATATATTCTCCCAATTTTATATACCCCAATAGTTTTAATTAATCTTGCTGGATTCGATGGCAAAGGTATTTTACTTATGTTAACCAGTCCACCAGCTTGGATTATTGAGGAATTCCATTTATTTCAAATTAATAATGAAATTTTACGCCCTATAATTATTCTAATTACCTATGTTTTTTGGTATAGTTTCGGGCTATTTATTAAGAAATTTCTGCAAAATATAAGTATAAAATATTTGTTCTTATTTATGTATTCAATTTTGGCAATTATTGAAATCGCCTTACATCACAATAAAATGATATTATTAGCGGTTTCTAGCCCACCATTTTGGTTTAATTCAAATAATTTCACCAAATCACATCCCGATAGTTTTTCAATGTTAATTATCATTCCTATCACCATGTTATTTTGGTATGGTTTTGGTGCTTCAGTTGAGAAAATAATTAGCTATATACAACAATTATATACACACCATTGTAATAATTAATGAAAATTATATTAAAAATTGGAAAGAAATCAAAAAAATGCTGTCAATAATTCTTAACAGTTTAGGGTTTAATACCCATTTAGAAAATTATATTCAATCACATAATTTAGCTGATTTTGAAATTGGTCGTGTGGTGCGAGAAAGCAAAAAGAAATACATTGTCAAAACACAATTGGGAAATTATCAATCTCAAATTTCTGGCAATTTAAGACATACTGCAAAAAATAGATCCGATTATCCCGCTGTGGGTGATTGGGTATGTATAAAATTAAAAGATGATTTATCAGCAATTATTCATAAAATACTTCCTCGAAAAACAATAATAGAACGGCAAGCGATTGGACGGTTTGGTAAAAAACAAACGATAGCTACAAATGTTGATGTTGCTTTTGTAATGCAGGATGTATCCAACGATTTCAATATGAACAGGCTTGACCGCTTCCTCGTTATTTGTTTTGCCTCTAAAATTGAACCCATTATTATTTTAACAAAAATTGATTTAATGGATAAATCCGAATTAGCGACTAATATAGATCAAATAAAAAAACGGTTCAATGATATTCAAATATTACAATTAAGCAATAAATCATTAGTTGGATTCTCTGCTATAAAAAATGTTATTAAATTTGGACAAACCTATTGTTTTATTGGTGCTTCGGGTGCGGGGAAATCATCATTAATAAATAATCTTATTGGTGAAAAAGTAATGTTAACAAAATCACTCAGAGAAAAATCTGGAAAAGGACAACATACCACGAGTCATCGCGAATTATTTATTTTGCCTAATTCGGGAATATTAATTGATACACCCGGAATGCGTGAATTAGGCATTACTGAAAGTGATACAAGTTTAGAATCAACTTTTAAAGTTATTTATGAAATTGCAATAAATTGTAAATTTTCAGATTGTAAGCATATAAATGAACCCTATTGTGCAGTTATCAATGCAATAGAAAATGGAAATGTAGATAGATCTTTTTATGACAATTTTCAAAAAATGAAACAAGAACAAAAACAATTTAATCTATCCAAAAAAGGATTAAAGGATAAAGAGATGATGAAAAATATTAAAGTTACATCAACATACAAAAAAAAATCTAGAAAAAAATAATTTCATTACTAAATTTTTTGGCATTTTAAACACTAAAATAACCAAATTAATTAATGAAATATAAGAACAAAACTAAACAAATATTAATCATAGGAATTTGCTTCATTATCTTTTCATGTTCTGAATTATTTTTAACAGAAATTGAACCATCTGAATCAGATTGTCTAAATGATGATATTGAATGTACATATTCAGAACATGTTAAACCTATATTTGATGCAAATTGTATTTCTTGCCATGAATTTGCAAATAATTCCAATGGTGAATTAAGCTTATCATCTTATGCAAATACATTATCTGGTGGAAATAATGGTTCTATTATTAATAGCAATTCAGAGAACAGCCTACTTTATCAAAAAATTACAGGCAATCAAACTGAAGGATCGCAAATGCCTCCATCGGATTTAATGACACCATATAATATCGATGTAATTGCAAAATGGATTGAGGATGGTGCCATTGAATAAATTAATATTAACTTTTATATTTTTATCTTTGTCAATTTTGTTTTCTCAACAATCATTTGCAAAAAAAGATTCTGCATCATCAAGCATACCTTTTTCAAAAAAAATTCTCTGGGGAGATAATGGATTAATTAGAAAATTAGATTGTGCACCCCAAACAAAAATGGAAGAAATGAAACTCAGACACAAGATGTTAAAAACTCATCAAAAAATGGGATTATTCACTCTTGGTCTAATGGCATATCAATCTTATTTAGGTATGCAAATGGTGGATAATGGTAAATATTCAGAATATTCAGACAGACATCAACTTTTAGGATACACAACATTTACATCTTATATGACAACGGCATCATTGTCTATAGGTGCCCCTCCCTCATTTCGTTATTCAAAAGGGGTTTCATCCATAAAAATTCATCGTTATTTATCCTACATACATTTTGCAGGAATGTTATCAATGCCATATTTAGGTTATTTAACCGCAGGAAACGTAGATACTGAAACTAAAAATTATTCAATCAAGGCTAAAAAAGCACATCGACTTGTTGGTAATATTACATTTGCTACATTTTCACTCGCTTTTTTAACGACTCTATTTCCATGAAAAAATTATTAATTATTTTATTAATTTCATCGCTATTTTCACAATCAAATGTTAAAATAACTGAAGCTAAAATATCATATACAGGTAATCATCCATTCCATAGTTGGACTGGAATTTCAAGTGATTTATCTTTAGAATTAAATTGCAGAGAAAAAAATAAAACTTGCGATTATATATATTCAATTCCATGGGTTAACTTTAATAGCGGAAATGATAATAGAGATAATAATATGCTCTATTATGTTAATGCGTATGAGTTTCAAAATATTGAAATGACTTTTAATAATGTACAATTAAATTCCCTTCAACATGATAATACAGAAGTATTAAGTTTAGATGGAACACTATCTATTGCTGGAATAAATAATAAAATTTCAGTTCCCTTAAATATAGAAATAATAAATTCTCATTTTAATGTACAATCTGAATTTATTATAAAATTATCAGATTATCAAATTGAAAGACCCACCTTATTAATGATTCCAATAAAGAATGAAGTTATAGTTAAAATAATAATATCAGGATTATTCATATTTTAATTCTACCTTATTAAATATATTAATATTTTATATAAGTATTAATTAATAATTATTATTCTTAATAAATTATATGATTCAATTTTAGATAACTTTATCTATTTATAATTATTTAACAAGGATTTATATGAAATATTTTATTTATTTAATTACATTATTGACTATTCCAACTTTGTTATTAGGCATTCCTGATAATAAAAATTATTCAAAAGGGAAATGTGTAACTTGCCATAAAGAAAAAGACCCTGGTTTATATTCTCATTGGCGTCAATCATCTCACGGAAAATCTAATGTATCTTGCCTTGATTGTCATAAGGCAAATGATTCAGACTTAGATGCTTTTGAACATGAGGGCGCACTTATTGCAACTTTAGTAACACCAAAAGACTGTTCAAACTGCCACCAAAAAGAAGCTGAAGAAGTTGGAAATTCATATCATGCAACAGCAGGAGAAATATTGGATTCAAAAGATGCATACCTCGCTCATGTTGCCGGTGGACATCCTGCAGTAATTATGGGTTGTGAAAATTGTCATGGTTCAAAAGTTGAAATTGACCCAAATTCTCCAAATAAACTTTCATCTAAATCATGGCCAAATAGTGGGATAGGACGAATAAATCCAGATGGTTCTAAAGGTGCATGCTCTGCTTGTCATACACGACATAGTTTTTCAAAAGCACAGGCACGCCAACCTGAAGCTTGTTCTAAATGCCATTTAGGTCCAGATCATCCTCAAAAAGAAATTTATGAAGAATCCAAACATGGAAATATCTATTATACAAATATAGATAAAATGAATCTTGACTCAGATAGTTGGGTGGTAGGTGAAGATTATTCTGTTGCACCAACTTGTGCAACTTGTCATATTTCTGCCACAACACAATCTCCCGTGACACATGATGTGGGTGCCAGATTAACTTGGACTCTTCGACCACCTGTAAGTAAACGGATGAAAAATTGGAAAGAGAAAAAAGAAAACATGACTGAAGTTTGTCAGAGTTGTCACCAAGATGTTTTTGTAGATAATTTTTATACGCAATATGATGCTTTAATCAAATTATATAATGACAAATTTGCAATACCCGCAACGGACTTAATGAAAAAAATTAAAGCAAAAGGCCTAATGAAAAACAAGGCTGCTTTCTCAAATAAAATTGAATGGGTGTACTGGGAACTTTGGCATCATGAAGGTCGAAGAGCAAGACATGGGGCAGCTATGGGTGGGCCAGATTATACATGGTGGCATGGAATTTATGATGTTGCGAAGAACTTTTATTTTGAATTTTTACCTGAAGTACAGCATTTAAATGACCCTGAATTAAATGCTATCGTTGATGATATGCTTGCAAATAATCCAATGCATAATTGGATGAATCAACCAACAAAAGTTTTAAAAGAAGGAATTAGAGAAGGTACAATTCAAAAAACTTATGAATATATGTTCGATGAAGATAAATAAATAAGTTCATGCGACGAATTTATTTAAATCTCCTTCGTACTTTATCCCTACATTGGCTTGGAAAAACAGGCGTTGTATTAACAACGTCTAGTTTTTTCACATTCTTAATATTAGAAATATTAAGTTTTGCTGGAGTATATACAAATGCATATATGGGGTTAATCACTTACTTACTTTTTCCAACAATATTTTTTATTGGCTTGATTTTTATTCCATTAGGTTGGCTAAAAAGTTTAAAAATTACGGGAAAGACAAGTAGTGAATTAATTTTTAAACAATTCGATAAAACTGAAGCTCAACCTAAATTGTTTGGTTCAAAAGTATTTTTACTTCTACTTGGTCTAACAGCAATAAATGTTGTGTTTATGCTCGGGGCAAGTACACGAACACTACATTTCATGGAATCTGCTGAATTTTGTGGCACAGCATGTCACGATGTGATGAGTCCAGAATATATAGCATATAAAGACTCACCTCATGCAAATATTCAATGTGTAGAATGCCATGTTGGTGATGGAGTGGGTGCACTTATAGAAACAAAAATGTCTGGTGCACGAATGATGTTTAAAGCAATTACCAATACATATTCAAAACCAATTCCAACACCTGTACATAATTTACGACCAGCAAAAGCCACGTGTGAAAAATGTCATTGGCCTGAAAAAAAATATAACACAAGACTTAAGCAAATTGTTCATTATAAAAACGATGAAAACAATACTCCTCTATATACAACTTTAAATTTAAAAATTGATGGTAAAAATAGTGGAATTCATTGGCATATTAATCCAGAAAATAAAATCAAATTTGTATCAAAAAATAATGATCGTGATATAATGATTTGGGTGGATCAATTGCAAGATGATGGCTCTTGGACTCGTTATGAAAATAAAAAAGAAGATATTAATCCAGAATTTGATTACCATATTAGAGAAATGGATTGTGTAGATTGCCATAATAGAGTTGCACATATTTTTGAAAGTCCTGAAAAATCTATTGAAAAATTATTATCAAATGGTAAAATAAGCTCTACACTTCCTTTTATTAAAAAAGAAGCAGTAGATGCAATAACAGGGTTTACTCATGATAATAGTTTAGGGTTTACTCAAATTGAAAATCAATTACAAAGTTATTATAATGAAAATCATCCTAATTTTTCAGAACAGGAATTAGATCAAGCAATAACAGGAATTCAAAAAGTTTATAGTAAAAATATTCATTCCCAAATGAATGTGAATTGGAATACATATCCAAACCATTTAGGACACCAAGAAACCGATGGATGTTTTAGATGTCACAACAATAATATGATAAATAAAAATGGTGAACATATCCGGTCCGATTGCACAATGTGCCATTCAATTTTAGCAGGTAATTCTGAAAAACCATTTCAATATTTATACCCTGTAAAAGAAAATAATCCTGAAAAAGATATGCATGAATTTTTAAGGGATGAATTTATTTCTTCATTTTAATTATTAAAAAACCATCTATTTATTATCTTTAATCTGAAATAAATTTCCATGTTACTATATCAGGTAACAATAAATCATGCAGAAAGTGTCCTTTTTCACCTCTGACCCAATTTGCTTGAACATCTATTAATATTTTCCCATTATAAAATCCTTCCCATAAAACAATTCCACCATCATATTTTAGCGGGGTTTGGGCAGTAAACTGAATCATTTTATCTTTTTTGATTATTTGATATTCTCCAGTTTCAATAGAAGAACCATCTGACCAAGTTAAAAATCCATTATTAAATTTTAAAATATTCCGACCTTTAAAAATACTCAAAATACCTTTTGCTCTTACTTGGCCATGAAAAGTTTTACCATCAAGACTAAATAATTCAGAATTATCTAATAAGTTCTTATTAGATGATGCACCGAGTATGGTAAATATTAAAATTAAACATATCATGTTAATTGGATTTTTCAAACTAATTATTATTTTAATAATTTAATAAATTCAATTTCTGAAATAATTGGGATATTCTGATCTTTTGCTTTTTTTAATTTTGATCCAGCATTTTCTCCAGCAACTACAAAATTTGTTTTTTTACTAATAGATGCACCGACTTGACCTCCATTTTCTTCAACTATTTTTTTTGCTTCAGATCTTTTTAATTCTATTAATGAACCAGTAAAAACAAATGATATTCCTTCAAATTTATTTGAATTTGTTTTACTTCCTAATTCAAAATTTAATCCATGATGAATACAATTATTAATCATTTCAATATTTATTTGATTACTAAAAAAATCAGTTATTGATTTCGCCATAATTTCACCAACCTCATGAATCTCAAGTAAGTTTTCTAAATCTGCAGAAATAATATTTTCTAAAGTATGAAATTTCTTTTCTAATATCTTAGATGCATGTTCACCCACATTCCGAATTCCAAGTCCATGAATAAATCGAGATAAAGTTGCCGTTTTAGATTTATCAATTGAATCAATTGTATTTTGAGCAGATTTTTCACCTTGTCGATCAAGGTTTTTAATATCATTAATTTCCAACTGAAAAATATCCGAAATATTAGAAATAATATTATTATCAACTAATTGTTCAACAAGTTTTTCTCCAAAACCATCAATATCCATACAATTCTTTGAAACAAAATGTTTTAACCGTCCTTTTATTTGTGCAGGGCAAGTAAAATTCTGACATCGAGCAACCACTTCACCCTCTGATTTAATTATTTCAGACTTACATTCAGGGCAATGAGTTGGAAGAATATATGGTATTGATTTTTGTTTTCTTTTCGCAATAATAACCATTACAACTTCAGGGATTACATCTCCAGCTCGTTGAATAATTACCGTATCCCCTACTCTTACATCTTTTCTATCTATCTCATCTTGGTTATGCAATGTGGCATTACTGACAATTACACCACCCACTTTTACAGGCTCTAATTGAGCTACAGGCGTTACTGCTCCTGTTCGTCCAACACTTGCAATAATATTATTTATAACGGTTGTTGCTTGGCGAGATTTAAATTTTCCTGCAATTGCCCATCTCGGAGAACGACTTCGATTACCAAGTTCATTTTGTTTTTTTAATGAATTTACTTTAAAAACAACACCATCTATATCATACTTTAAATTTTCTCGTAATGATTCTATATTTTCTTTAAACTGTATTAAAAATTCTTTACCATTCCCTGTTTTAATTAAATTATTAACAGGAAATCCCCATTTTGGTAATTGGTTAAGAAAATCTGAATGTGAATCAAACTCTACCCCATCTAAAACACCAAATGCATAGCAATTAATTTTCAGAGGTCGGCTTGCCGAAATTTTAGAATCTAATTGCCTTAAACTTCCCGCTGCACAATTGCGTGGATTTGCAAATGGTTGCTCACCATTTTTTAATCTTGAAAGATTTAATTTTTCAAAATCATTATGATTTATAAAAACTTCACCTCGAATTTCTAATAATATAGGTGGCGTATTATCTAAAATTTTCAATGGAATAGATTTAATTGAACGGAGGTTTTGAGTGATATCTTCACCTGTAACTCCATTACCCCGCGTTGATCCATATTGAAAAATTCCATTTTCATAAACAAGCTCAACAGCAAGGCCGTCTAGCTTAGGTTCACAAGTATATTCAATCTCATCTTCCGTACTTAGGAATTTTTTAATTTGTTTATCAAAATCTTTAATTTCACCGTTATTCATGGCATTAGCTAATGATAACATTGGAATACGATGCTCAATTGTGTTAAATGAGGATAATGGTGATGCTCCCACACGCTGAGTTGGTGAATCTTGAGTTACTAATTCAGGGAATTTTTCTTCTATTTTTATTAATTCTCGAAGTAATTCATCATATTCACTATCAGAAATAATAGGTTTATCATGAATATAATAATTAATATTATGTTCGTTAATTAATCGTTTTAATTCAGTTAATTTTTCTATAATAATTCTCAATTATCTTTTTATTTCCTCTTCAACAATTGAAGATAAATTAAAATAATCTTCACCTGAAAATCTAAATTCAACATGAATATATTCACCATTTTCATTAATTTTATATTTATTTTTAAACCAATCTTTTTTATTTACAATATCATTTAATGCATTTGCAAAATAATTTAAATCTTCTCGAGTATTATACAGTCCTAAACTCACCCTAACCATTCCCATCCACGGCTCAATATGCCAAGGGTTATCCAAATTTTTAATACCTTTTATTTGGTTTGCGTGCGTTTGTTCTAACATTTTTTCAACATAAGGGTGAGCACAAAAACATTCATTTCGTACAGCAATATTATAATAATCATTTAAAATAGCAGCGACTAAACCGTGATCCATATTAACAATATTAAATGAAATTGAAGCGGCACGAGGGCAAGTTACGGTGTCTGTATCACCATATATCACCATATCTGGAATCCCAATCATTTTAGCCATTAATTCATTTGTCATTGCTAAATCTTTTTTAAGAATATAATCCATACCAATTTGATCTAATATTTCAATTGAAGCACCCAATATAATTGCTCCTAAAATATTTTGTGTACCTGCTTCTTCACGGTCAGGGAATTTAGATTTAACAACATAAGAATTTTCATATACTCTATCAACCATTCCACCTCCAACTTCATCAGGATCAGTTGCTGAAAGTATCGATTTTCTCGCAATTACAACTCCAGGCGAACCCGGTGCATAGGTTTTATGTCCTGAAAAAATAAGTGAATCAATATCATGCGAGGAATCATTATGACCGCTCATTTTTATAGGAGCATGTGAAGCCATTTGAGCAGCATCCACAATTACATGAGTTCCATACTTATGTGCTAATGATGCTATTTTGTTCATCGGATTAAAAATACCAGTTACATTGCTAATTCCGGTAACAGATACATAGCTTACTTTCTCTTTATATTGACTTAAATATTTTTCTAATAATTGAAGATTTACACATCCCAAATTTGAATCATGAGTATCCAGTGGAATATGCACGACTTGTCCTCCATGTTTTCGATGGGGTAAATCATTTGAATGATGTTCCATAATGGATATTAATATAATGTTTTTATCTGGACGAATTTGACCAAAAACACGTGCCATTCTATTCATTCCAGAGGTAACTCCACTTCCTGTAAAAAAACATGTATATTCTTTTGAATCTGCTTTTACAAAATCCAATACTTTTTGATGTACCCAATTATAAGTCTGTGTAGAGATTTTTGCCCCAAAATGCATCTCAGAATGGGTATTAGAATAATGTTTTAAAAATTGTTCAGCAGTTCTTAAAGCAGGCCCCATCATAAGTGTAGATGCTGTAGAGTCAAAATATACCCTGCGTGTTTTTTTTCCATTAGCAAGTAAATATTCAGTATCTAAACCAATAAAATCATGACGGATTTTATTATAAAGAGCTTCACCTTTTAGAGATGTTGACTGAGTTTTAATCATTAATATTTTCCCTTTTTATTCAAATCCAAGTTATAAAAATTACATTATTTACAATTCTCATTAATATAATTGAACAACGATTTTTGTAACTGTTTAGTCAATTTAAATTCTGAATTCCACCCATCCCAAAAACACGGTAATAGACCAATCCCTGATGAAGAAATAAACGCCTCATCCATTGATTGAATTTCATTTTGAGGTATTTTAGTTTTAATAATTTCTAATCCTAAATCTGCC
The DNA here is from genome assembly GCA_014381925.1 of Fidelibacterota bacterium. Taxonomy (GTDB): domain Bacteria; phylum Fidelibacterota; class Marinisomatia; order SCGC-AAA003-L08. The sequence goes on from JACNKR010000074.1 coordinate 16,656, forward strand.
CCAATTTTCATAATTGTATCACGGGTTACACCTGGTAGAATTCCTAAATCTTCAGATGGTGTAATTAATGAATTGTTTTTAATATAAAAAATATTTCTGATTGCACATTCAGTAATAAATCCATCATTATTTATAAATACAGGTTCATAAGCACCATATTTATCCGCATCTTTTTTAGCAAGCATATTACCAATATAATTCATTGACTTTATTGCAGGGGTAAACCGAATAATTGGGTAGTCAGATTCGTTAAAATAAACAACTTTTACTGGAATATCACTTTTTTCAGCAATTGGCCTAATTGAAATATATAAACAAGTCGGGCCATTATATTTCCACGGCTCTCCTTCTAATTCACCTCTCGTAATTATTAATCGAATTAAACCATTTTCAAAATTATTTTTATTTATGATTTCATTTAAAATAGTATATAAGTCAGAATTTGAATATTCAATATTAATTTTAATTGTTTTTAATCCTGAGTTTAATCGAGCAAGATGCTTATCCAATAAAAATAGTTTTTTATTTTGAAATCGAATAGTTTCAAATAACCCATCTCCAAGTAAAAATCCTGCGTCATTTGCAGATATTTGTGCTTCAGATTTTTTTTCCCATTTTCCATTAATATAAAAAATAGGATTTAACATATTGATTCCATTTTTGATTGAACAAAATTTAAAATTTTAGATTTAGCCTTTGTTTCCAACCATTCTTCGTTTGAGTCAGAATCCCAAACTATCCCCCCACCAACGGGATATGTTGCATTATTTTTTTCTATTGTTAATGTACGAATTGAAATATTAAAATCCATATCTCCATTGGGTTTTATATAACCCATCGCACCAGTATAAATTCCACGATTATAATCTTCTAAATTATCAATTATTGACATTGCTTTTTCTTTTGGAGCACCCGTAATAGAACCACCCGGAAATAATGCTTGAATTATATCTGAAATCTCTGTTGAATTTTTTAGTTCTCCCAAAACTTCAGTTACCATGTGATGCACGGTTTCATAAGTTTGTATTTCATATAAGTTATTAATCTTCACCGAGCCAAACTTACAAATTTTACCCAAATCATTTCTCAATAAATCAACAATCATTAAATGTTCGGCTCTATCTTTTTCACTATTTGCTAACTCTATTATATTTTGTTGCCTTTCTAATTCCGTTGCTCCTTCAGGGCGAGTTCCTTTCATCGGGTAAGAATAAATATGTCTATTTTTTACTCGAATAAATTCTTCAGGAGAAAATGATAGAATATTCTCCTTCCCTGTATTGAGATACATTCCTCTACGAGGTTTAATTTTCCAACTAAGTTGAGAATATAAATTAAAGGGATCACCTTCAAAATCAAAATTTATAGGATATGTTTGGTTAATTTGATACACATTTCCATTTTCTAAATTTGCTTTAATTTTCTCAATTAGTAATTTGTACTCAGATTTTTCAATACCTTCAGATTTATTAATAAGCAACGAATTTACTTTAGGTTCAATAATAAATAATTGGGGTAGAATTTCTACTTTATTCGGTTTACCAAACCAAAACTGCGGATTAGAATTCTTTATGGGTTTGAATGGGATATGTGGGTAAATAATATTTTTAAAATCATACGAAAAAAAACCAATTGCAGAAAATATTTGTGAATCATTCTGCCATTTTTTAATTGTATTTTGAAAAATATCCAATGGATTGCCTTCTATATATTTTCCATTAAGATATGTTTTATTATTTACACATGTAAAGATTTCGTCAAATCCCCAAATACCTGCAAGTATTCCAGAATTTCCATTATAATCAATAACAGCATCGGGGTTGCCATTTTGTTCAATATAAGTATTTAAATCAATCATTGTTTAAAGGTGATTTCCTTACGCTTCCAAAGGTGGTAAAATTAAAATAATTTGGCGATGGAATTGCATAAGAGAATACGCGTTGTTCTCTTAAAACCGTGGATAATTTTTTAGATTTAATTTTACTTATTGGAATTTTATATCGCTTTCCTGAAATACATTTTTCAATTTGTGGAACTTTTGGAGGTGTCCATTTAAAGTGGATTGCAAATAAATTAAGTAATGATAAAATAACATCCTCATCCCAATCTGGGTTAAATTTATATTCCTTACTATGGATTTTCCGATGTTTACTTTTGAGTTTAGATTTGCCAGAAACAGCTCCTAAATGGGCTAACATTGGATATAATTCTTGATCGACTGTTTCTTCAATTAATTTTGTATTTGCAAAATTAATTAAATATTCCCAGTCAATGCCAGGAAGACGCTTCGCCCAGTTTTCTATATTTTTTGGATATTTCTGCATTTTTAACCAAACCGCATCTGCATGAAGTAAAAGTGCTTTTTCCATAATTTTATCTGATAAGACAATTTTATGAAGCCAATACAAAAATAAAATTGTAGAAAATGGATATTTTTGATTGAAATTTTCAGCGGAAATGTTTGCTAAAATATTTGGATTACACGAAGACATAAATCCATGAGGGATATCGCCATCTAAAGTAATGATATGCCCTCCAATTGCTTTTCCTTGCGATGGCAAAATATTTAAATCAACCCAAATTAAATCCGATTTGTTTTTAAGTCCTTCCTTAGAAATCCAGATATGTTCAAAATTATAATATCCTACTAATTCCCAATCTAAATAGTGGTGAAGAAACCCCGCACAAATTAAACCATCATAATCAGCAGAGATAATAAATTGTCTGTTTTTTTCCTTCAACCATGGGTATTGCTGAAATATGTATTTTTGGTTAAAAATCATAGTGAAAGCTTAGTATATTCAAGGTATAATTGTAGAGTAATTTTTAACAAAGATAAAAAGGATTTAACACATGAAAAAATATATTTTAGTCATTTTAACAACGATATTTATAAACCAAATTTTTGCAATTGGTGGGTTTGGTCTTTATGGTGATTATGATTTAATGTCTCACAACGGGAGCAATAATTCGTTTGATGCTGGGTTATTGCAATTAAATGCAGACCCATTTGATAATGCTTACGGTGGGGGATTTTACTTATATATTGACGCATTACCATTTATTGATGTAGAAGTAAATGCTGAAATTGCAGGTAACACAACAACAACCACTTTTTCATTAAATGAAATTCAAAATTTTTCGACAGATTTACTGCCATGGGCAAGAAGTTCAATGTATGTTACTGCAAGAAAAAAGATATTTGGATTATCAATCCCATTTCTTGCAAAAGCAAAATTATATGCTGGTGCAGGAATGAATTCACATAGTGTAACACCAGAATATACGATTGACCTATTGACCGATGCATTTGATACTGATGATATTACTGATATTTTTAATTTGATGGATGGTAATGTATCGTCCATAACAACACTTGCAAATCATGTTACCGAAAATATGAATAAAATAAATGGATTTCATGTTCAAACAGGAGTACAGGCGAAACTTCTAATGTTTGATATGTTCCTCAATGCACGATACACTTTAGCAAAAGATGTAATTCCTGGAAAGTCTGGATTCCCAAGTGTATGGTTAGGTGTAGGTTATGGGATTTAAATTGTAAAACGACAGCATAAGGTTATCCCTTGTTTTAATATATTCTAATATGAAAAAAGAAATTAGAAAATGGCAGACTATTCCCAAATTCAACGCTGTATAAAAATACTGCAATTATTATCTACGCATAAATATGTGACGACTTCTCAATTAGAAGAACGGTTTCATTTTACGGTTTCTCGTCGAACAATACAGAGAGATCTCATCGTATTATCAGATGTTGGCATTCCATTAATTACAGAAAAAGTCCAAGCAAATGAAAACGCATGGTCATTAATGGACTCATTCAAAAGTTTTTTACCTATTCCATTGGAAACAAATGAATTTTTAGCTCTTCAATTATTAAAAGCAAATCTTTCTCTTTTTAACAAAACAGAAATTCAGGATGATGTGAAGAAATTATCTCAAAAAATTGACCAATTATTACCTGAAAATTTATTTGTTCAATCGACCAAAAAAGAATCTCAAAATATTTTTTCATCATTTTACATGGGACAATATGATTATTCTGGAAGCAATGAAATTATCAAATCCATAATGGATGGAATTTTTGAAAAGAAAAAATGTTTGGTTATTTATGATAGACAAATGACAGGCAAACCTGTTGGATTTTATGTAGAACCTGAAAAGTTTTTATCCTATCAGGGGGGATTATATGTCATTGTTTACATTCGAAATTTAAGTGAATTTAGATTATTAGCTGTTCATCGTATTATTGAATGGAAGGTTTTTTCTGACCAATTTCCCGATGATCATTCATTTAATGAAAAAGAATTTTTTAGTCAGCGATTTGGATTATTTGAAGGTGAATCAGAAAAAATTAAATTAAAATTTGATAAATCAATTCGACATTTAATTGAGTATAAAACCTGGCATTCGTCTCAATCATTTTCTGATGATAAAAAACAAAATTTAATAATGAAATTTGAAGCACCAATTACTCCTGAATTAATATCATGGATTATGAGTTGGCATGTGAATGTAAAAGTGATAAAACCAATTGAATTAAAAGCCGAAATAAAAGAAAAATTAATCCAAAATTTAAATGAATATGAACTTTAATACATACATAACAGGTTATTTAGGAAATTTATTTTTGTTTTATATAACGAAACGAGTCATGACCCTTTTTTTAATAGGGGAAGAATATTAAATATTAATATATTAAAGTAATGAGTTTATTTATAAAAAATATCTATTATAATAAGATTTCTCAGGGAAAACCCAAATTTGATGAACCCAATGGTTTACAAACAACCATAATTTTTACCCCTGTTTTACATAATGAACTGCTTAGTGAGAAAAGTCAGGGAAATACATTATGAGCAAATTTTTAAATTTTTATAGTCTGTTCAAAACAGAAGTATAAAGGTATATGAAAAAATCGAATTTGTTATTATTGCAATATTAATGAATAGTTACAAAGAAAATAAAGATATATTTCATTTATTAGAAAGTTTCAATAAAGATAAGTGTTAATCAATTTTTTAATATATGCCTAATCTCCAACATACAATAGAACAACGATTACAAAACCTAATCATCAACAAAGACCGGGAGTTGACGGATTTGATTGAAGATTTAGGGTACGAATACGATAACGAATCTTATCTGTTCATCACTTCTCAATGGTCGGAAAACCAAAAATATATCGTCAATAATATTACAAGATTAGGATATTATGACGATGATTTTCATATCTTTTGGGTGCAGCTCAATAGTGTTAAATTGAACAAGTCTGACCAACGGACACTCATCAATCTCATCAACCGGAAATTCCCTTACAATCTGTGCATTTTTTCAAATTCTGATGATACCATTTGGGATTTTGTCAATATCAAAGCAGTGAAGTCGGAAGAATCGGACGATGACAAAGAACCGAAAAAACGCCAATATCTGCGACGTATTCGCATTGACCAAGGGGAACGACTCCGCACGGCCGTGGAGCGAATTTCTCTACTGAAAGTGCCGGAAGCAGGCATTCACCATTTTGAACTGCAACAACGCCACGATGATGCTTTTGATGTGGAAGCCGTTACGGATCAATTTTTTGATGATTTTACAAAAGTATTTTCCAACTTCAGAAAGCATTTGGCAGAATTAAGCAATGACGGAGATTGGGCACATGCTTACGGACTGCAATTTTTCAATCGCTTAATTTTTGTTTATTTCATTCAGAAAAAACGATGGCTTGGTGATGATTCTGAATTCATTCAATCATATTGGGAATCATATCTCAAAGCACAACAAACTTAAAATTCATTTGCAGAAAAATGGTTGGGTGTATTGTTTTTCGATGCATTCAATAAAAAAGCCTTTTATCGTAAAGAATGGCTTCCTGAAAAATTTGACACCATTTTAAAAAATGCCCCATTTCTTAATGGTGGATTATTTAAGAAAACAGATTTAGACAATCATCAATCCGTGCAAATTCACGACAACGAATTCAAAAAAGTATTCGACTTTTTACAATCCTATAATTTTACCATTACCGAAGATTCACCCATAGACCAAGAAGTAGCTGTTGACCCGGAAATGATTGGAAAAATATTTGAGACAATGGCATTTTCTGGCGGAGATTTAGACAAAGCACACAGCCACGGAATTGTTTATACACCCCGAACCGAAATTACACTTATGTGTCGTTTAGCATTGGTTGATAGATTTTGTAATGAGTTTGGGAATAAACATAAAAACCTGTTTTATGAATTGCTTTTTGCTTTTACTGAAGAAGATAAAAATATCGTTGACAAGCTTGTATCCGCACAAAACCTTTGGCCGGACATTGGAATATTTTTAGAGCAAATTACTATTTTAGATCCGGCAGTAGGATCAGGTTCATTCTTAGTGGGAATGCTTAATATTCTGGCAGATTTGAAAATGCGAGCCAATAGTCAATTGGGCGTTCAGGATACCATTTACAAAGTAAAGAAAAATATTGTGGGGCGTTCGCTCTATGGCGTGGATATTATGGAATGGGCTGTCCATGTTTGCGAATTGAGACTTTGGCTTCAACTGGTTGTTGAAACGGAATTAAAAATTGAAAAAAGAACGATTGAACCGCTTTTACCCAATTTAGATTTAAATATTCGCACCGGTGATTCATTAGTCCAAATGGTGGGCGATGTGAATTTCAGTCATTTACATTTAACCAATTTGCCATCTGCAATAAAGGGCAAACTCACAACACTCAAAGGAGAGAAACGGAAATATTTTTATAACGACCCCACCCGGAAATATAAAAGCAAAAGACAAGTGGATAATGCTGAACTCAATATCTTTAAGGAAATTTTAGACCAACAGATACACAAGAGACGAGAAGATTTAAAACGCATGGATCGTATTATTGTGGGAACGGAAGTAGAGCAAAAGGGTATTTTTGGCGATGAACCTAAACAAGAATCTCTGAAACTGAAAAAGACCAATGCGAAAGAAAAACAAAAATTACAGGATGAGTTGCTTCAATTTCAAACTGCACGGAATTCGTTAAAAGACAGAAAAGGTATTCCCTTTGTGTGGGATATTTCCTTCGCGGAAATTTTCAGTAAAGATAAACATGGCTTTGATATTGTTATCGGAAACCCACCCTATGTTCAGCATGAACTCATTGCTGACCCCAAAGAAAATCCTGATGATTTTGGCGGAGAAACAGCCACTGCATGGAAAACAGCCAAAAAAGCATACAAAGGTAAACTCATGGAATCGGTCTATGCGAATTATCCTGACTTTTTCCATTTTGATAGAAAAAAACAAAAATATCTTCGGAAATTAGATGCCAAAAATGATTTATATGTGTATTTCTATTTACATGGGATGTCGTTATTAAATAGCAAAGGCAGTTTTTGTTTTGTTACATCCAATTCGTGGTTGGATGTGGGCTACGGCAGAGATTTGCAGGAATTTCTGTTGAAAAAAGCACCGGTTAAATTGATTATGGATAACCAAGTAAAACGGTCGTTTAAATCCGCCGATGTGAATACGGTTATTTGTTTATTTGGTGCACCAAATATGGTAGAGACACACGGCCGTGTGTCTCAAATAACAACGGAGACGAATGGCACGGTAGAGACGAATGGCCATTCGTCTCTACATCCAAAATTTGTTATGTTTTACATTCCCTTTGAAGAATGCCTTGACCCTATTTTATTTGAAGAAATTGACGAATCCACCGACCGCAAAACCACCCAAGAATATCGGGTAGTAGAAAAAGATATTGCAGAACTCACAGAAGCGGGAATAGACAAAGCCAAAAAAGACAGCATCGTTTCTTACACCGGCGATAAATGGGGTGGAAAATATTTACGAGCGCCGGATATTTATTTTAAGGTTCTTGAAATTCTGGAGAAAAATGGATTATCATTAAATAATTATTGTAAATATTTTGGCTATATCCACGATAACAATACAGGCATAAGTTTCCCTAATACAGACTTAATTAAATCATCACAATTAACAACATAAATTAATATTTATAAAAATGATGGGGCTGAACTTGTAGGTGTAAAAGAAACGGGTAATTCAAGAATTGTTCCAGATATGGTTATTCCAAGAACATTTGGTGAATCATTTATTGTTTATCAGAATCCTGATAAAATTTTATTTAAAAGGTTTTACAAATTGGTTTGTATTGAAAGAACATTTATGCCATTTATCTCTATTGTTTTAAATTCAACTTACATAGTTCTATTTTGGGAATGTATTGGTATTCCTGCTGGGTTGGGTGCATTAAATGTATATAAAGATGATTTTCGTAGAATAATTATTCCTAAAATCAGCGAAGAATTAATATCTAAATTTACCAAAAACCATTCATGTTTTTTCGAAAGAAAAATCAACGACATCTATACGGAATGCGGCTTTGACAAAACCCAACCCATCCGTTCACAAGAGCCCAATCCTTTACCTGACCGCAAAGCATTAGATGATATTGTCTTTGACGCCATTGGTTTAACCCAAAGCGAACGAAAAGAAGTGTATTGGGCAGTCTGTGAGTTGGTGCAACGACGGTTACAAAAGGCGAAGAGCGTTTAAGCAATTATGAATTGTCAATTATCAATTAGAAACGGGTATGCCCGCCGTTACCCCAAATTGGCAAAATTTGCGGAGATTGAGTGATGAGTGTAATTCAATCTTCCAGGTTGAATACCGTTCACAATCGGGATGATTGTGATACAATGATTGAAATAGGACGCGATGCAATACAATCCTGATGTCCATCATCGTCGGTCGATAAGGTT
>JACNKR010000080.1 GCA_014381925.1 Fidelibacterota bacterium
TCTGATGAATCCAAATTCTGACAAAAGAGAAGTATGAAAAACCGCTAAAGCGGTTTAAGATGATATATGATCCAATTACCCCATCGTTAAAACGATGGGTTACAAGTTGTGAGAATTGAGAAGAAATACTAGATTTTTGTCGTGGGAATGAAAGCGTAAGGAATTTCATGTAACCCATGGATTTATCCATGGGATAAGAAAGTGTAGATATATATTAACCGTTTTAACGGTTTATGGAAATATAGTAAAACCGCTAAAGCGGTTTAAGATGATATATGAGCCATTGACCCCATCGTTAAAACGATGGGTTGAAATAACATAACTTATAATTTTAGTTGTGGCGAGAATGAGTAAGGAATTTAAAGTAACCCATGGATTTATCCATGGGGATTGAAAAGAATTAACAGGTAATAACCGTTTTAACGGTTTTAATATACAAAATTATTAAGGATTCTAAAGGTTTAAATCTGTAGAAGTGCCATATTTGGAATAAAATATGATATGTATATTTAAAATAAATAATATCTATATAAATTGACTTTATCAGAAAAAACAACATTTATCAAATCCACATTAAAAAATGCAGGATTTACACATATCGGAATAACGCCACCTGTTACTTTATCAAAAGAAAAAGAACATCTCACCGAATGGATTAATAACGGCTATAATGGTACGATGAAATGGATTGAAAATAGGCAAAATGAAAGAGGTGATATTTTTCAATATTTTCCTAATGTTAAGTCTATTATTTCTGTTGGAATGAATTATTATACAGGTCGAGTTAAGCGAAATAGTGAAAAGGCTGGGATATCAAATTATGCGTTAGGTGATGATTATCATGAAGTATTAAAAAATAAATTATATCAATCATTAAAATTAATTAATGACAAAATTCCTATTGAAAATTATAGGGTATGTGTAGATACATCTCCTGTGATGGATAAAGTTTGGGCTCAAAAAAGTGGAATAGGGTGGATAGGGAAACATACAAATATCATTACAAGAGATTATGGGACATGGATATTTTTAGGAGAATTGTTGGTCGATTTTAAGTTAGAATATGATAAACCATTTCTTGAAGATTTATGTGGATCTTGTACCGCATGTATTGATGAATGTCCTACAAACGCATTGATAAAACCATATCAATTGGATTCAAATAAATGTATTTCGTATCAGACTATTGAATATAGAGGTGAATTTGATGATTCAATAAATTTAGATGAATGGATTTATGGATGTGATATTTGCCAAGAAGTATGCCCATGGAACAATAAATTTGAACAGATAACAAATGAAAACGCATTTCAACCTCGTGTAAATATTATAAATAAAACCAATAATGATTGGAAAAAACTTACACCTGAAGCGTTTTCAAAGCTGATGAAAAATTCAGCAATAAAAAGAACTAAACATTCAGGAATTCAGCGAAATGTAAATCATCACCTGAAAGCAAAAATCATACCCTAAATTTAAAATAGTATTTCAGATTAATAAAAGTTCGGTAAATTTAGACTATTAATAAATGGTTAAATTATTGAATGTCAGAAAATAATAAAATTACAAAATTAGAAGTTGAACGATTGGCGAAGCTTGCACGGATTGAGATTCCAAAAGGTGAAACTGAAAAGTATGCAGAACAATTAAATAAAATAGTTGAATTTGTATCTCAATTAGATGAACTTGATTTAACTGAAGTTGAACCTTTATACCATGTATTAGAACAACAAAATCCTGGAAGGGAGGATGTGGTTAAAGAAAGCTTAAGCCATACTGATTTGTTAGAAAATGCTCCAGATTCAAAAGATTTATTATTTAAAGTTCCGCCCGTTATAAAAGGAAAAAAGAAATCTAAATGAAATTGTTATTTCTTTTTATGAGTTCGTTATTTATTTTTTTAAATTGCAATGAAGAGCCAACAGAGGAAATAAAAGAAAATAATCAATTATTTGACAATGAAATTATGAATCCAAAAATAATAATCAGTAATACAACTTCAAAAATTATTGAAGCTAATGCTCATTATTTAAAAAAAAATAACGATGATGATGCCATTTTATTTGGAGATGTAATAACACATTTTTTTAATGATAAAAATGAACATATTAGTATTTTAACAGCTGATACCGCAAAAATAAATGAAAATAATAATAATTTTAACGCAATTGGAAATGTAATCGTTATTTCAGATAGTGGGTTGACACTTAAAACAAATCAATTAATTTGGGACCATCAATATAAATTAGTGATTTCAAATGATTCCGTTGAATTTACAACTAAGGAAAAGGATACTTTATTTGGCGTTGGGTTTGAATCAGATATGGATTTATCTCATTGGAAAATTTTAAAACCTTCAGGTGTAACAAGTAGAATATTGAATTAATGAGTGATTTCCGACAATTAATAGCTCAAAAGTTAATAAAAAAATATGGCAAAAAAGGTGTTGTCCGAAATGTTAATATTGAATTAAATCGTGGTGAAGTGGTTGGATTACTTGGGCCGAATGGTGCAGGGAAAACCACTACATTTTATATGATTACAGGAATGATAAAACCAACATCAGGTGAAATATTTTTAGATGATAAAAAAATTACTAATTTGCCAATGTATAAAAGAGCAAGACATGGAATTGGTTATTTAGCTCAAGAACCATCTGTTTTTACAAAATTAACGGTAGAGCAAAATTTACAATTAGTTTTAGAAATGACTACCTTAAATAAAAAAGAACAAAAGAAAAAATTAGAAAAATTATTAGGTGATTTTTCAATTGAACATTTACGAAAAAGTAAAGCGATGAACTTATCAGGTGGTGAAAGACGACGAACTGAAATCGCGAGATCTTTAGTCATGAATCCTAATTTTATTTTATTAGATGAACCATTTGCAGGTGTTGATCCCATCGCAGTTGAGGACATTCAGAAGATTGTAAAAAAATTAAAAGAATCTGGAATTGGTGTTTTAATAACAGATCATAATGTGCGGGAAACATTAACAATTACAGATAGAGCATATTTGCTCTATGAAGGTGCAATTTTAAAATCAGGTACAGCAAAAGAATTAACAATGGACGAAGAAGTAAAACGATTATATTTGGGTAATAAATTTAAAATGGATTTTGATACGGTTTAATGTCTAAACTACAACAAAAATTAGAACTGGGTCAAAAATTAACACCTCAACAGGTATTACAGGCTAATATTCTTCAGTTAAATACAACATTATTAGAGCAACGAATTTTACAAGAATTAGAAGAAAATCCGGCTTTAGAAATGGCAGAATTAGAGGATAAACCCGTTGAAGATGAAAATCAAGATAAAGAAGCTAAAGATGAAAATGAATTAGAAGATGATGAACCCATAAGAGAATTAGATGATAAGAAAGATGAAACTGATTTTGAATGGGAAGAACTTATGGGAGATCCCGATGAATTTGATTATAGCTCTTTGGGAAAGCCTGAAAAACAAGAATATTTTGAAGCACCTATAAAAGCACAGATTTCACTTTCTGAAAATTTAACAGAACAATTAAATGATTTAAATTTGACAGATTTTCAATTTAAAATAGCAGATGAATTAATTGGAAATATTGACGAATCGGGATATTTAACAATTGAAACTATTCTTGTTGCTGATAGAATGGGGATTGATGAAAGAGAAGTTTTAGAAGTTTTAAATATTATTTTAACATTAGAACCTCTAGGGATTGGTGCTCGGAATTTAAGAGAATGTTTACTTGCTCAAGTTGCAGATATTTCTGACACGCTTACATACCAAGTATTAGATGAATATTTTGATGATTTTGCAAATAGAAGATATCAAAAAATTATTGATTCTGTAGATTGTACAGAAGAAGAATTAAAAAATGTCATGGAAGAAGTTTCTCAATTAAGTCCAAATCCAGGAGACTCTTTAAATGAATCAATGAAGGAAATTGTTTTACCAGATATCTCCTGTTATTTTGAAAATGGGGAGTGGGTAATTTCAATAAATGATTCAACATTACCTGAAATAAGAATTACAGATAATTACTTTGATATTTTGGAAGAGTATAAAGACAGAACAGAAGTTAGGAAGTTTGTTAAAGAAAAATTAGATTCAGCAAAATGGTTTATTGAGGCTATAAATCAAAGAAGAGATACGATGCGAATTGTAATGGCTTCAATTATTCATAAACAACCCAACTTTTTTAATTCAGATAAACGAGAATTATCACCGATGATATTAAAAGATATTGCTGAAGATTTAAATTTAGATATTTCTACAATTAGTCGTGTTACAAATGGAAAATATGTTCAATTATCTTTCGGAATTTATGAGCTTAAAGAGTTTTTTTCTGAGGGAATTAAAAATAATAAAGGTGAAATGATTTCTAATACTGTTGTGAAAAATAGATTGAAGGAATTAATTCAAGAAGAAGATAAGTCTTCACCGTTAGGGGATGAAGAGCTTGCATTAAAATTACAAAATGATGGTTATCAAGTTGCTCGAAGAACAGTAAGTAAATATAGAGAGCAGTTAAAATTACCAGTTTCAAGATTAAGGAAAACATTATAGTGAAAATTAGAATTAGATCTACAACTATTTTAGGTGTTCGGGTAGGAAAGAAAATTGCACTTGGAGGCGATGGTCAAGTAACACTTGGAGATATGCAATTAAAATCAAAAGCAATAAAAGTAAGAGAATTTAATAATGGAAAAGTCTTGGCTGGATTTGCAGGTGCGGCCGCTGATGCAATGTCGTTATTTGAAAAATTTGAATTGAAATTAGATGAAACAGGAGGCAATTTACAACGAGCAGTTGTTGAAATGGCCAAAGACTGGAGAATGGATAAAATCTTAAGAGAATTAGATGCATTACTTGCAATAATGGATAATAGGTATGCTTTTATTTTATCAGGTACAGGGGATGTAATTGAACCAGATAATAATATTATTTCTATTGGAAGTGGGTCGGGATATGCAATTTCTGCAGCAAGAGCATTTCTAAAAACAGGTGAAAAAGATCCTGAGAAAATAGTAAAAGAGTCGCTTCATATCACCGCAGACTTATGTATTTATACAAATGATAAAATTACCGTACTTGGAGGAAAATGAAAAATTTAACACCCAAACAAATTGTAAAAGAATTAGATAAATTTATTATTGGTCAAAAACGAGCGAAAAAGGCAGTTGCAATTGCACTTCGTAATAGATGGCGAAGACAACAAGTTGAAAAACCAATGCGAAATGAAATAAATCCCAATAATATTATTTTAATTGGCTCAACAGGTGTTGGAAAAACAGAAATTTCGCGCCGATTAGCAACACTTGTAAACGCTCCATTTGTAAAAGTTGAAGCAAGTAAATTTACTGAAGTAGGATATGTTGGGAGAGATGTTGAGTCTATGATTAGGGACTTAACTGAATTTTCTGTTAAACAAGTTAAAACTGAACGAGAAAAAGAAGTAAAACATAAAGCACTTAAATTAGCCAATGACCGTATTTTAAATATTTTATTTCCTCGTACCACTACTGACCCTAAAGATAAAGAAAAGAAAAAACGAATACAAAATACACAATTAAAATTTAAAAATAAATTAGAAGATGGTGATTTTGAAGATACAATAATTGAAATAAAAGCAACTGTTAACTCTATTTCACCTGTTCAAGTGATGGGGCCAATTGGCATGGAAGAAATGACAACAAATATTCAGGATATGATTTCTAATATTGTTCCTAAGAAAAGTAAAACTCAAAAATTAAAAGTTAAAGATGCAAGAGAAGTAATAATTCAGGAAGAGTCTGAAAAATTAATTGAAATGGATGATGTTGTAAGAACAGCATTAAAACGGGTAGAGGACAGCGGGATTATTTTTATTGATGAAATTGATAAAATTGCAGGTGAAAATAGTGGGGGTGGTCCAGATGTATCACGGGAAGGTGTTCAAAGAGATATTCTTCCGATAATTGAAGGTTGTACTGTAAGTACTAAATATGGGCAAATTTCAACGGACCATGTTCTATTTATATGTGCAGGTGCATTTCATGTTAGTAAACCATCAGATCTGATTCCAGAATTACAGGGGCGTTTACCAATCCGTGTTGAATTAGATAATTTAACCAAACAAGATTTTATAAAAATTCTAACTCGACCACAGAATGCAATTATTAAGCAATATAAGGCAATTTTAAATGCGGAGAATGTAAAATTAGAATTTAATAAAGAAGCTATTGCTGAAATTGCTGAAATTGCGACTGTTGTTAATGATAAAATGGAAAATATTGGTGCAAGGAGACTCCATACATTAATGACTACTTTATTAGATGATATTTTATTTGAAACTCCATCAAAGAAAATTACAGAAGTTAATATTGATAAGAAATTTGTAGGTCAAAAACTAGATAAAATTATTGAAGATGAAGATTTAAGAAGGTATATTTTATAATTAAAGGGAATAAATGAAAAGAGATTTTTTACATGTATCTGATTTTACATCAGAAGAGATTTATGAAACATTAGAACTTGCAAAATGGGTAAAGGATAAGTTTAAACGACGAGAAAAGTATTTTCCATTTGATAATCAGTCAATGGCGATGATATTTGCAAAACCATCAGCAAGAACACGAGTATCTTTTGAAACTGGTTTTTATAGATTAGGTGGACATGCATTATATTTAGGGCCAAATGATATTGGGATTGGAAAAAGAGAATCAGTTGCTGATATCGCACGCGTATTGAGTCGTTATAATGATGTGATTATGGCAAGATTATTTGAACATAAACATATTTTAGAATTGGCAAAATATGCAAGTGTACCCGTAGTAAATGGATTAACAGACTATAATCATCCCTGCCAAATTATGGCTGATATTTTAACAATATATGAAAAACTTGGCTCACTAAATGATTTGAAAATTGTTTATATTGGTGATGGTAATAATATTGTTCATTCTTGGTTAGAATTAGCATTAAGAATTCCGATGCATTTTGTATGTGTATGCCCAGAAGGTTTTTTACCAAATCAAAAATTAGTAGATATGGTAAATGAAGATGGAAAATCAAAAATTGAAATTTCACATGATCCTTATGAGGCTGTAAAAGGTGCAAATGTAATCTATACGGATGTTTGGGCTTCAATGGGTCAAAAGGAAGAGGCTGAAATACGAAAAAAGAAATTTGATGGATTTCAAGTAAATTCAAATTTAATGTCTGCAACAGGAACTAAACCATATTTCATGCATTGTTTACCAGCAGAAAGAGGTGTGGAAGTCACAGATGAAGTTTGTGATTCAGAAAATTCAATTATTTTTGACCAAGCTGAAAATCGGATGCATGCACAAAATGCCGTAATGATTAAACTACAAAAAGATTCAAAAAAATAAAATAACTGTTTTTTGGGTTTAGTTTAATGTCGGTAAATTAAACGAGTTAACAATTAATCATATTAGGGAAAGTAAATGTTTAAAAAAGTAAAATTGATACGATTTGGCTTAGTATTATGTTTATCGGGGCTTGTATTTGCGGGTTCTGATTTAGATGATAAACTAGATCGATTATTAGAAAATCAAAAAGTAATATTAACTAGATTACAAAAGTTAGAAAAAACTCAAAATGATATAGTTAGAAAAGTAAATTCCGCTCCAAAACCAGGTGGAAATAATGAGAAGCCACAGGTAGATTATAATAAGGAATATAAAGTACCTGTTGGAGATTCAGTTATTTTAGGAAATCCAGAAGCCAAGGTAACAATAACAGAATGGATGGACTTTCAATGACCGTACTGTGCTAGATCTATCAGTTTGGTAGATCAAATTTTAGAAAAATATCCGAATGATGTACGAGTTGTTATTAAAAATTTTCCTTTAGGATCTCATAAACAAGCAAATAAGGCCGCCTTATATGCTTTAGCAGCGGGTCGTCAAGGAAAATATAAAGAAATGTACAAAAAAATATTTGATAATTATAAACAGTTAAGAAATAATGAAGATTTACCTCTTCAGTATGCTGAAGAATTGGGATTAAATATTAATCAAATAAAAAGCGATATTAAAGATCCTGCATTACAGAGATTAATTGATCTTGAAGCCAGCCAATTAAAAGGAACAGGAATGAGAATGGCTGTTCCTAAATTTTTGATTAATGGAAAAGAACCTCAAGGGCGAGATTTAAATGCATGGTCAAGTATTATAGATGGTTATTTGAAAAAATAATATTTTTTATTAATACTAAAATATTTTGTTAATTAAAGGGAGGGTAAAACCTCCCTTTTTTATTGTGATAGAATACACATAAATTTACTTGCATATATTTAAATATTATAAGTATTGTTTATATATGAAAAATGCAAGATATAATATAAATTAGAGGGAATTCTGAAAAAAATTATAAAAATATTTATATTTTTAATTATTAGTAATATTAGTTTTGGGCTCGATTTATACCCTGTTGAAAGAGCTGTTTTAAACGAATTAATATCTACAAATAATTTAATTCAACCAATTAGTGGCAATCTAATAACTTTAGAAACATCCTTTTTATTAGAATCAATTCCATGGGGAACTGGCTTACCAACAATTGAATTAGAAGATAATTGTACCTCTACTTATTGTCGAATTGTTGGAATAGATTTTTCTGAATTTAATATTACTTCTATCCCTGAAAGTTTTGATCAATTAATATTATTGGATTCTTTAGATTTAAGTTATAATAATATTTCAAACCTTTCTGATTCATTTTATTCATTTAATGAATTACGATATTTGAATTTATCAAATAATAATTTATCTGAAATATCATCATATATAAGCACACAGCAAAATTTATATTACTTAAATCTTTCAGGAAATAATATATCAGTTTTACCTGAAACAATTGAAGCAATACAGCAACTTGAATATTTAAATATTGGTTTAAATAATTTAACTGATTTTTCATTTACTGGCTTAATGAATATAAATGAATTATTTATTAATGGTAATAATATATCTGAATTACCTACTGGTTTTTGTGAAATGAATATTAATTGGTCTGAAGCAAGCTATTCAGTAATTGATAACCATTTATGTTCAAATCTTCCTGATTGTATTACAAGCAATAATTCAACAGGAAATCAAATATGTAATGAAACACAAAAATCATTTTTAAATGAATTAATTTATCAAAATAACTTATCAGAAAATTCAAGTATAAATGATAACGATAATAATGATGGTGATTTTCAATATAATGAACTCGGTTATCAACGGTGGGAATTAGGTGAGATTGTAGAACTTAATTTATCTACAAATTCTGAACTTGGTACAATGTTTAACTATAATATATCATATTTCCCATCGGATATATCAAATTTGACAACTTTAAAACATTTAAATTTAAGTCATAACAGTTTAAATGAAATTCCGAGTGAAATTGGATTATTAACAGAACTATTAACTTTAAAATATGATAATAATTATATTACAGGAAATTTAACAAGTGGTGGTATTCCCTCTTCAATTGGAAGTCTATCAAATCTTGAAATATTATCTCTTTCTGGAAATTATATTACTATTCCTAACCCAGCAATATATCAATTAATAAATTTAAAAGAATTAAATTTAGATAACAATCAAATTTATTATATTGACAATGATTTAGGTGAATTAATAAATATTGAAATTCTTAATATTAATAATAATGAAATATCAAGTATTCCTGATGATATTAGGTTTTTATCCAACTTAAAGGAATTAAACGCCTCTAATAATCAACTATTATCTTTTAATTCTAACCTTAATTATCTAGGTCAACTACAATATTTAAATTTAGGAAATAATTATATTTCTGAAATTCCTAGTTCAATAAACCAAATAAACAACCTTAGACAACTATATTTAAATAATAATCAAATTTCCGTTATTCCAAATGAGCTATTTAATTTATTTAATTTAAGAGAATTGTATTTACAATATAATTCGATTTATGAATTACCTGATCGCTTTAATAATTTATCTCATTTAGAAGTTTTTCAAATCCAATATAATCAATTACATGAATTACCAGCTTCAATTTGTTATATTGATGTTGATTTTAGTTTGACCGGAAGTGAGATTAATGAATTTTTGAAATTTCAGCAAAATTATTTCTGTTTTAATCTTCCAACGTGTATTAATCTTCATCCTGAAAGTCAACAAATTATTGGTGAGCAGGATTGTTATGGTAGTGATTTGCAAGTATTGAGTGAAATTTTAGAGCTAAATCAAATTCCGGGGACCCCTTCAAGTTGGGGGGGATGGGAAAATGATAGGCTTGTTGAATTAAATATGTCAAATCAAAATATAACTGAATTACCTGAAAATTTAGGTTATTTAGCTGAATTAAAACATTTAGTATTTAAAAATAATCAGATAACTACAATTCCAAATTCAATTGAATTTTTAGTAAATCTAGATAGTCTAGACTTAAGTAATAATGCTTTAACAAATTTACCAACAGGGTTTTCTGAGTTAGAAAATTTAAAATTACTAAATTTATCAGAAAATGTATTTGAGACTTATCCTACAGTTATTGATTCAATTTTTTCATTAAATATTTTAAACCTAGAAAATAATTATTTTGAAAGTCTTTCTGATAATATCAATTATTTAGTTAATATAAATTATCTAAATATAGCAAATAATAATATCCAGCAATTACCTGAAGATTTATCTGGATTAACTAATTTAAATTTCCTTGATATATCAAATAATGATATTTCAAATATTCCAATTTCATTTAATTTCTTTACACAGCTTCAGAATTTTTATGCACAAAATAATAAAATCAATAATATCCCAGATATTTTTAATGAATTAAATAGTTTAGTTGAAATAAACTTAGCCAATAATCAAATAATAGAACTTGATAATAATTTTTTTAATAGTAATTATTTAATAAGTGTGAACCTATCGAATAATAAACTACTAAGATTACCTTCTTCAATATGTGAAGCACCAATAACAAGTATTGATGTATCTAATAATTTTTTATATTGTGCTTTAGGATTTGATGATGAGCAATATTTTGGTTTTATGAATGAAATTAATATACCATCTTGCATCGAAAACAATTCAAATATCGAATTAATTGGATTTGATGAATCACTACAAGGTTGTGAATTTTATGGATGTACTGCTGATCAAGAATCTTCTTCAGGACTTGCATTAAATTATGAAGATCATTATCAAATGTCATGTAGTTCAACTGGTTTAGAGACAGATTTAAATGATTGTTGCTTATTTGCAAATGGCCCCAAACTTTATGTTAGTCCTGTTGGTTCAGATATAAATGGAGATGGGTCATATGATTTACCATTTGCATCCATTGATTTAGCAATTCAATATGCAGGTGATCAAGATACAGTAATTGTAGAAGTCGGTGAATATTTAGAAAATATTAATATAATTAATAAAGATGCAGTTTCAATCTTTTCAAGGTCAGTATTTGAAACAGATCCAATATTAAAACAATATTATTTAGAAAATACAATTATTAATGGTGGAAATTATGAAAGTTGTATAAATATTGAAAATAGTGGAGAATCACATCTATTAATTTCAGGGTTTACAATTGAAAAAGGTAGAAATAATTATGGTGGAGGAATAAAGTTTTTAAATTCAACAGCAATATTAACTGATTTAATTATTAGAGATAATAGTGCTTCTATAAATGGCGGTGGGATCTATATTGCTGGTTTATCTTCAATTGAATTAGAAAGTACAATCATTGATTCAAATACTTCAATTTCAGCATCAGGTTTTGGGGGTGGAATTTATATTGAAGGAAATTCAACATTATCATTAATTGATTCAGATATTGCATGGAATAAAGGAAATAGTGGTGGTGGAATTTATTTAAATAATTATAGACAAGTTGAATTAAAAAATTGTGAAATTAGAAATAATATTGCGTTAAATAATGGGGGTGGAATTTTTAACACAAACGATTCTTTAAATTTCGTTCATGAAATTATTTTAAATGAAAGTGTTATTGATACCATAATTACGAAAATAACAGGAAATATATCTCGTAATGGTGCAGGGATTTATCAATTAAATAGTAATTATGGTTTAGATGGATTAATTATTAATGATAATATTGCAGAAGAAAATGGTGGCGGGATTTATGTACAAAATACGACTTCCCAATTTAATAATCTTATATTAAAAAACAATACGGGGTTTAATGGAGGAGCAATTTATATATCAGATTCTGACCTAAATATTTACCATTTAACAGTATATATGAATAACGCAATTTATGGATCAAATATTTATTCTGATAATTCTCCTCAAGTAAATATAGTTAATTCTATATTTTGGGAAGATACAGAATCTGCTTTCCAAATTGATAACTCAAATTTTTCTATTCAAAATTCAATTATTTCTTCAATAATCGAAGGTGAAAATAATATTTATTTATCGCCAGAATTTTCGGACTTACAAAATTTTAGTCTTTCTCGTGTTAGTAATGCATTGGGAAGTGGCATAAATGATTTAAATATACCCTTAAAGGATATATTTGGAAATAATAGAATTGAATCACAAGATAATAATGAAATTCTTAATCCTGATATTGGTGCTGTTGAAAATGAATTAGGGCAAATTAATTTTATTAATTGGTTTGTTAGTCATAATGGAAATGATAATAATTCAGGGGTTTTAGAGGATAACTCACCACTCTTACGTATTAATTTGGCAATTGAAAAATCATTAAATGGTGATCGAATTTATATTATGGGGAATGGTTCATATGAGGAAAATATTATTTTTAATGGTAAAAATGTTAAGTTAATGAATTATATATATTCCGAAATGGGAGTTGAAAGTTGTGTACCTATTTCTGAATCAATTATTGATAACTTAGTATTTAGTGGTGAAAATTATGGTCCTGTAATTCAAATTTTAAATGGCGAAGATAATGTCGAAATTTGCGGTATCACAATAATGAACGGTGATGCAAACTTTGGAGGTGGTTTATTTATATCAAATGCTTCTCCATTAATTGAATCTGTTAAAATATCTAATAATAATTCACTTTTTGATGGAGGAGGAATATTTACAGATGGATTTAATGGTGAATTTAAAAATATTATTATTACTGATAATGAGTCTTCAAGAGATGGTGGTGGAGCTTTTTTGTTAAATTCCTCACCAATCATGGAAAATATAATGATACAAAATAATTCAGGTAGAATTAATAATTATGATTTAGATGGTGGTGGATTGTACTTAAATAATTCGTACCCACAAAACTTTATAGATGTAAAAATAAAAAATAATCATGCGAGTAAAAATGGTGGTGGTCTGTATTTAAATAATTCAGATATTATATCTGCTATTGGGTTAGAGATAAATGAAAATAATTCAAATCAATTTGGTGGTGGAATTTATTCAAATAATTCTAATTTAGTAATTGAAGGGTCTTATATAACTTTTATAAGTGAAAATGAATCGACTAATAATGGAGGAGGAGGCTTTTTTAAAAATAGTAAATTAAAAGGAGATAATGTTCATTTTATATCAAATATTTCTCAGTCTGATGGTGGTGCAATATATATCGATAATGGTGGTGAGGTAATTCTAAAAGAAACTATTATTCAAGGTAATACTGCTGAAAATGATGGTGGTGCAATAAATTTAAATGGGTATAATACAAATCTTGAAATTCAATTTGGTGAAATAACAAATAATACGTCAGAAACATCCTCAATTTTATATTCAAATAATGGCCAAGTTATTTTTCAAAATTTATTAATTGAGAGCAATCAGTCTGAATCTTATCCAAGTGGATTAAATATTAAAAATTCAAATGTTTCACTTTTAAATACAACGATTACAAATAATAAAATTTCAAATGTAGATATTGGTGGAAATATAAATTTTGAACAATATGGAACATTAAAAATTATTAATTCAATTTTATGGGATAATGATGGTGAAGAGTTATATTTAAAACCTGATGGTTTCCCTAAAAATGTATTTACTTCTCATTCTACAATAAATAATGGTCGAGAAGGAATTGTTAATTCAATAAATGATTCAATATATTATTTTGAAAATTCTAATTTAAGTATTGATCCGAAATTTATATCTCCTGAAAAAGGATTTTACTATATTACGAAAGAATCTCCATGTGTAGATGCTGGAACAAATTTATTTATGATCGAATTAGATACAATTTTATATATTCCAATTGAATTAAATGTAGATGGTAATGGAGATGGTATTCCACTCCCAGATATGGGTGCTTATGATAAACAGGTTCTTTCAGTATTTCCAGGGGATTTAAATAATGACGGAAATGTTGACTTATTAGATATTAATTCGGTTATCAGTTTTTTTCATAAAACAGGAATTCCAAGATACACCCAAGGGTTGAATTGGAGTACTGAGGGACATGGAGCAATTGCATGGGATAATTTAGGAAGTATTGCTGGCTCTGCATTAACTTATGCAGATGCGAATGGTGATGGCGTGATTGATGAAAAAGATGTGTTAGCGATTGGATTAAATTGGGAAAATGAACATTTGACATCTTCTTCAGCTAATGTAATTATTTTTAATAATAACGAGGAAACACAAATTTATCATGATGATATATTAACAATATATAAATCATTATCAGGAAGTGGTGATGGATTTAATCAAATAAAAGAATATTTAGAAGAATTATTACAAATTACTTCTATCCCAATTGAATATTCACTTGAGAATAATTTCCCTAATCCGTTTAACCCAACAACGAATATTCGCTTTAGTTTGCCGAAAAATTGTTTTGTGTCAATAAATATTTATAATATTAATGGTGAGCTTGTAAAAACTATTATAGAGAATAAATCTTATCCTCTAGGAAGTCATTTAATAAATATTAATTTAAGTGAATTATCGACAGGGATTTATTTTTATAAATTAGAAACTATCGATTGGGAAAAAACAAGAAAAATGATATTAGTTAAATGATTAGACTACTAAAAAAACATGCATTACTTATATTACTAATTTTAGTTGGTGGCTGTCAGCAATGTATATTAGAATATCAATCAGATCCTAAATTAGGGTTTGATCCTCAAGCAATTTCATTAAGATCAAATGAATACTTTAATTTAAATATAATTATCAATGAAATTGAATCACCATTTTTTGGTGTATCATTTCATATTGAGTATGATACAACGTTAATTGAATTATCATGTGATGGTAATAATTTAACGGATCCATTTTTTGGTGAAAATAATTTAATTACTTTTATTAATCCGCAAAATGGAATTATTTATTCAAGTTTATCTTTAATGAATGGGCAAGACCCTGTTTCGGGGAGTGGTAATATTGCTTCTTGCAATGGTTATACTAAAATACCAGGTACCGCATGGATTAATTTTAAACCAGAATCATTTTATTTTATAGATAATAATGGAAATGAACTCGTCAATTCTTATCAAAATAATGATAATTACTCTCAGCTTGATTCAAGTTTAATTATTTTTGATTTTGAATTATTAAATGCTCGAATCGATATTGATCATCCTGGAATCATAGATAATTAATTGAAAAAATTAATATTTGGTATTTGGTTTAAGTAGCTATTTTATTCGTAAATTATTAGGCTTTATTATTAAGGAAAATTATGGCAAGAATTTGTTCAGTATGTGGTAAAATACCACAAGTCGGAAATAATGTGAGTCATGCTCATAACAAAACAAAGAGAAGATGGCTTCCAAATTTACAATCTATACGTGCAAAAATTAACGGTGTTAAAAAACGAGTTAAAGTTTGTACTTCTTGTATTCGTGCAGGTAAGGTAGTAAAAGCGATTTAATAAATCGAAATATCTGATTGAAAATTAAAAGCCCCCAAGAGTTTCTTGGGGGCTTTTTTTTACCGACGATTCACCTAAGTAACTTATAGATTCACTTAAGCAACTTTTTTCTCAGAATCAAACTGTTCCTCTTCAGTACTACCTTTTAAAGAAACAGTTGAAGCACTGCCTTGCATTACAGTATTTTGAATTACATCAAAATATCCTGCACCAACAAATGCTTGATGCCTTGCAGCTCTAAATCCAAATTCTTCATTTGCAAATTCTTTTTGTTGAAGATTTGAATATGCATACATTCCATTTTCTTTATATGCTTTTGCCATTTCGAACATGCCATTATTCATAGAATGCCAACCTGCAAGAGTAATAAATTGATATTTATATCCCATTTTAGCTAATTCTTCTCTGAAGTTTTTCATTGTTGCATCATCTAAATTTGCTTTCCAATTGAATGATGGTGAACAATTATATGAAAGAAGTTGGTTTGGAAACTTTTCATGTATAGCATCTGCAAATTTTTTCGCTTCCGCAAGATTTGGCTTTGCAGTTTCACACCATAATAAATCAGCGTAAGGAGCATAAGAAAGACCTCGATCAATTGCTTGATCAATTCCATCATTTACATAGAAAAAACCTTCACCTGACTGCTCACCTTTAATGAATTTTTGATCTCTTACATCTATATCTGAAGTTAATAATTTTGCTGCATTAGCATCTGTTCTCGCAATAATGACAGTTGGAGTTGACATTACATCAGATGCTAATCTGGCAGCAACTAATTTATTTATAGCTTCTTGTGTTGGTACTAATACTTTTCCACCCATATGCCCACATTTTTTTGCAGATGATAATTGATCTTCCCAATGAACTGCTGAAGCTCCTGCTTTAATCATATGTTTCATTAGTTCGTATGCATTTAAATTTCCACCAAATCCAGCTTCAGCATCCGCAATAATTGGAGCAACCCAATCAATCTTATCATCATTATTTAACCAATGAATTTCATCTGTTCTAAGTAAAGCATTATTTATTCGTTCTACTAATTTTGGCACACTATCAACAGGATATAGACTTTGGTCTGGGTACATTGTACCAGCAGTATTTGCATCTCCTGCAACTTGCCATCCTGAACAATATACAGCATCTAACCCCGCCTGTATTTCTTGAATCGCCTGGTTGCCAGTTACAGCGCCAAGTGCACATACTACATCTTGAGTTTGCAATTTATTCCAAAATTTTTCAGATCCTTTTTTTGCCAATGTATGCTCAATTTGTATTGATCCTCTTAAATTTACAACTTCTTCTGCTGAATATGGTCTTTCAACACCATCCCACCTTGGATTATTCTTCCAATCTTGCTCAAGTTGATTAATTTGTTCTTGTCTAGTCATTTATTTTTCCTTTTTATAGTTGATTATATGCTGGTATTGTTAAAAATTCTTCAAAATTTTCATTTAAAATTAGGTCTGTAAATAATTTTACGGAGTAATTAAATGAATCATCATTTTGATTTAAATTTGATTTTAATAAATCAATTTCACTATTTAAAAGATATGTGAAATATGTAGTATTAAATATTTTATTATTTTCAATTTCTACTTCATTATGAAGCCATTGCCATAATTGAGATCTACAAATTTCTGCAGTGGCGGCATCTTCCATTAAATTATATAGAGGAACACAGCCATTTCCATTAACCCATGCATGAATATATTGAATTCCAACTCTAATATTATGTTTTACACCATCTTCTGTAATATTTCCTTTTGGTACTTTTAGTAAATCCTCTTGATGTATTTTTACATCATTTCGTAAAATATTTAATTGATTCTTTCCAGAACCAATTTTTTCATCAAATGCTTTAAGTGCAAACGGTGCAAGTCCCGGATGGGCAATCCATGTACCATCATGCCCAGCTTCAGCCTCTCTTAGTTTATCTTTTAGCACTTTGTTCATTGCAGAATTATTTGCATCCTCATCACCTTTAATAGGAATTTGAGCCGCCATTCCTCCCATTGCATGTGCACCTCTTTTATGACATGTTTGAATTAATAATTGAACATAACTATTCATGAAGTGCCGACCCATTGTTATTTCAGATCTATCTGGTAAAATAAAATTCTTAAAGTTTCTAAATTTCTTTATAAAACTAAATATATAATCCCATCTGCCACAATTTAATCCAGCAGAGTGTTCTTTTAATTCAAATAATATTTCATCCATTTCAAATGATGCTAAAATAGTTTCTATTAAAACGGTAGCTTTAATTGTACCTTGTGGAATATTTAATTCATTTTGTGCATCAATAAAAATATCATTCCATAGTCTAGCTTCTAAATGGCTTTCTAATTTTGGTAGGTAGAAATATGGTCCGGTACCATTATCAATTGTTGTTCTTGCATTATGAAAAAAATACATCGCAAAATCAAAGATACTTGCAGAAACTGGTTTATTATTAAGTAAGATATGTTTTTCTTCTAAATGCCAGCCTCTTGGTCTAACCATTAGCGTGGCAATGTCATCATTTAATTTATAGGTTTTATCTTTGGTCGGATGTTTAAACTCAATTGTTTTTTGTTCTGCATCTTTTAAATTTATTTGACCTTGAATAATATTTTCCCAGGTAGGGGAATTTGAATCTTCAATGTCAGCCATAAATACTTTAACTCCAGAATTTAAAGCATTAATTATCATTTTTCGTTCAACAGGTCCAGTAATCTCAACTCTTCTATCCTGTAAATCATCTAATACTGGGTTAATTTTCCAGTCACCCTCTCTTATAGATTTTGTCTCATTTAGAAAATCTGGAAAATGTCCGTTATCTATATCCTGCTGTACTTGTTTTCGTTTTTCTAATAGAGAATTTCTTCTATCTCGATATTTATTTTCAAGTTTGACAAAAAATGATATTGCTTCGGGTGATAATATTTCTTTAAACTCACTCGTTAAGCTTTTGGTAAAGGTGATTTTTAATTTTTCGTCAATCATATTTCTTGAATTCATTTAATCCTATTTTTTAAATTAATCTGATGGCTAAATTTTATTATGAAGACGTAATTAAACTGTAGTAAATTTTACAAGAAAAATTTTACATTGTAAATTTTACAAAACTATGAAAAAACAAACTAATTTATTAAGAAAAACACATTTTTTAGGTTCTAAAGTAAGATCTTTAAGAAAAAGGAACGGACTTACATTGGTTGATTTATCTACAAGATGCATGCAGGTCAATGTTGATAAGGCACCCTCTGTATCATATTTAAGTTTAATTGAGTCTGGTAAACGAGTGCCATCCAAGGATGTACTTAAATTATTTGGTGAAATATTTCAAAAAAATATTGAATGGTTTATGGATGATCAAGTAGAAGATGATTTTTCAACAAATGAAGAAAGCCATGGTAATTTAAAATCTGTCCAATTAGAACCCAATTTTTTATTTTCAAAAAAATTATTAGAATCATCTATTCCTGAATTGTTATCTCAAACGGGTGTAAGTGGACGGAAATTTGCACATATATTAATTAGATCTTATCAAGAAATGCATCAAAATCAATTTCCTGATTTAGAGAGAGCGGCCGAAGGTGTGGGAATGAAAAAATTTCCATTAACTGAAAAAGATTTAATGAAAATTGCAAAACAAATTGGTTTGAAAATTCATTGGTTTGATAGAAAAGTTTTTACGACAGAAACTGAGTCTGGACGAAAATTGAAATCGATGTTTCGCTCCTTTTTTGTTGCTCCTAAAGATGTTTATATAAACAGACAATTAAAAAAAAATCCAAGTCGATTAAAGTATGATTTAGCGACACATATTGCACATAAAGTTTTACACAATGGGGATGGCTTAGTTTCAAATCAAGCAACAGGTGGCGAAATAGGTGGTTCACCAAGGCCCGAAATTCAATCGGCCGAATCCATATCAACTCAGGAAATATTATTAGCTTGGAGAGATTTTGAATGTAGTTTTTTTGCTGGAGCATTATTATGTCCTAAAGTGCCATTTAGAAATTTTCTAAATCGACATAAATATGATGTGAATTGTGGCGATAAAGTTGAACTCACTCTAGCGGTAATAATGCGAAGAATGACAGCCGTTTCCACTTATAAACACTGGCATTATTTTGACTCTTATCCTCCACAATATTTAAGAGCAGTTTATCGAGGAAATGGTATTCCTTTACCGTGGGGCAATATGAATTTAGAAATTGATCCGTGTCAAAAATGGGCTGTTTTTAAAATGTTAAATGAAACAACAAGTCGAAAACCAATCACTCAATTATCTTTACTTATTGATAATAATTTTATTCGTTTATATTCGTGTATTTCTGTAAAAACAAAAGATGCTTCAGGGAATACTCATATATTATCAACAGGAATTGATTTAATCCCATCATTAAAACATCAAGGGATTGATTATAAAACTATACTTTTAGAATTAAAAGATAAGTTAGCAATTGGTAAAGAAATTAAGTTAAAAGGAAGTGTATTTGGGAATCAATTATTAGCAATTTCACGCATTTTAAATGTACAATGGATTGCTGATGGGCTTGAAAAACCAATAACAATGATTTGCCCTCGTGCATCAAGATGTCCACGAAATACACCCTGTGAGAATCATAAAGATGCTCCAAAACGAATTTCTTGGGTAAATGAAATTAGAAATTCAATTTTAGAAGAAATTAATTGATATTTTATTTCATTTAATATCAATATATGAATGTAATTAAATTTATTGAGTCGATAATGGAAAGATTTAAATGGAACAATATATAAATTTATTGCAGGGTACACCCTTGTATGATTGGTTAAAGTGGAAACCTGTTCAAGCAATTATTTTAATTTTATTTTCAATTATTTTATCAAAACTGTTTGATTGGATTGTTACATCGGTTTTAACACGATTAACAAAAAAAACAAAAACATCTTTTGATGATAAACTTATTTCAATTTTACACCGTCCAATTTTTTATACCATTTTATTTTTTGGATTTAATATTTCAATTAATTTATTGGATTTTTCTGAAAAATTTCATTTTACCTTTTCTGGTATTTTTAAAACGATAACTATATTTATTTGGTCGGCAGTTGGGTTTAGTTCTTTACTTGAAATATTAAGTTGGTATGCCAAATCAGATAAAACAAATAGATTAATTCGAAAGCGAACACTTCCATTATTTGACAATTTAGGTAAAATCATCATTTTTATCGTTGCCAGTTATTTTATTATGGTAAGTTGGAAAATAGATGTTACTGGCTGGTTAGCATCTGCTGGTGTTTTAGGAATTGTTCTTGGCTTGGCAGCAAAGGATACATTGGCCAATTTATTTGCAGGTATATTTATTATGGCCGATGCACCTTATAAAGAAGCTGATTATATAAATTTAGACACTGGAGAGAGAGGGTATATTCGTTCTATTGGTTTAAGAAGCACACGAATTATGACAAGAGATGACATTGAAATTACAGTACCAAATTCAATTATTGCTAATTCTAAAATTGTAAATGAAAGTGGTGGACCACATGAACATGAACGAATACGAGTAAAAGTTAATGTTGCTTATGGCAGTGATGTGGAACAAGTAAAAAATATATTAATTGAAATTGCAGTAAAAACAAATTCAGTAAGGAATAGTCCTATTCCACTAGTTCGATTTAGAGAATTTCAAGATAGTAGTTTATATTTTCAATTATTATGTTGGATTGAAGAACCAGCATTTAGAGGGCGAGTTATAGATGAAATTAATACTGAAATTTATAACCGATTTAATAAAGAAGGTATAAAATTTCCATTTCCTCAACGCACATTGCATATTGCCAATTGGAATGCAGAAAATAAAAAAGGGTAAATTTTGATTAAAAAAATTAATTCGTTCTTAATTTTCATT
Source organism: Fidelibacterota bacterium (assembly GCA_014381925.1). Taxonomy (GTDB): domain Bacteria; phylum Fidelibacterota; class Marinisomatia; order SCGC-AAA003-L08. The sequence goes on from JACNKR010000080.1 coordinate 21,701, forward strand.
ATAGTCATTTTTTCATTAATCTATACAAAACCTCGAATAGCCGTTATTGAATTTGAAGGAGCTGGTGTTGATAAAACTTCTTCAAGTACAATTACAGATCGATTTTTATATGAATTATCTAAAACAAATCGGTTTGATATTTTAGAGCGAGAAATGATGAATAAAATTTTGAATGAGCAAAAATTTCAAAATTCAGGCTGTGTTAAGCAAGAATGTATTGTTAAAATTGGTGAGTTAATTGCTGTTCAGCAAATTGTAACAGGTACAATTAGTAAAATTGAAGATTTTTATTCATTAAATATTCGTTTGATTGATGTTCAAACGGGTGAAATTGTATATCAAGATATGGATGATTTTGAAGGTCGAATTTCTGATTTTATGAAAATAGCAGTTAAGAATTCGGCATTACGAATGTCTGCTGAAATGTCTCACAATACCGGAATGAATAAAGGTGATAAAACAACATACTCTACAACCGTAAAAGGAATTGCTATTTTTAATTTAAATTTATCTAATGTTGCAATTTTTGTAGATGACCGATATTCAAGTAGAAGTTCTGGGAAAAAAATAAAGTTGTCACTCACAGAAGGAATTCATCATATTAAATTTTCAAAAGATGGATATAAAGATTTTGAAAAAGAAGTAAATATTTTACCAAATGAAGAACTTAATTATAATGTTGAATTGAAAATTGGCTCTTCACGAAAACAAGAAGAAATATTAACAGGAATATTAATGGTGCGTTCAGAACCAAGTAATGCAATTGTATTTGTTGATGGTGTAGAAAAAGGGATTACCTTACTTCAAATTGCAGATATTGGAATAGGTGAACATGAAATTAGAATTGAAAAAAATCTTTATTACCCCTATGCTGAAATTGTTACAATTGCACCAGATGCAATAATTGAAGTACAGGCAAGCTTAAAATCTCGTTTTGGAAAATTAGTAATTAATACTAATCCCAGCGGTGCAGTTATAAAAATTAATGGGCAAACAAAAGGTCGTTCACCTGTTATGTTGAATCAGTTAGCATCAGGAACATATTCAATTAATATTTCTAAAGAATTATATCATACACATAGAGAAAAGTTTGAAATTACGGATGGAAGCGATAATATACGTAATATAAATTTAATACCCGCTTTTGGAAGATTAGAAGTTAAAAGTAACCCTACAGGTGGTGAAGTTTTTATTGATGGGCAGTTTAAAGGTATAACTCCAATTAGTTTAAATGAATTACCCTCAGGGAATTATAATATTAAAATTATCTACCCATTATATGAAACAGTCGAAAAAGAAATAATTATTGAAGATGGTCAATTAAATAAGCAAAATTATAAATTGGAGGCTCGTTCTGGTACATTAACTATTTTAGGTAAACCAACGGGAGCAAGTGTATTTATAAATAATATTGAAATTGGAAAATTACCCTTAAATGATATTAGACTTTCTGAAGGAATGGCTGAAATAAAAATCTCTTCAACAGATTATCATTCTAAAGTTGACTATATTAATATTAGGCGAAATAAGCATGAAAAATTAAATACAAATTTAATCAGACATTATGGAAAATTAATTATAATTACGGAACCACCAGAGGCTGAAATATTTTTAGATGGAGAACATAGAGGTAAATCTCCACAAATTTTAAATGATATTCCAACAGGAAGTCATAAGTTAGAAATTAAACATTCTGAATTTTTAAATGAATCGAATGAATTTAATTTATTATTAAATGAAAAAAAGGAATTTAGATTTGAGTTAATGACTTATGAGGGAAGTATTCAAGAAGAAATAGATAAATTAAAACAAAGACGACGCCGTTATATATGGGCAGCAATTACTTCATTTTCAATTTCAGGGGGAAGTCAATATTTTTCTACCATGAGTTATAATGATTATGAAAATGCATCAACTACATTAGATGCGGAGAAGTTTTATAATTATTCCATCTATGGAAATAATGTTTTTGTTGGCGGTGCATCAATTGGAATATTGTTAATACCCCAAATTATAAAAATAACATTTAAAATAAATACATTAGAAAAATCATTAAATTAAAAGGTGAAAATAGAAATATGAAAAAAATATTAATAGTTTTATTTATATTAGGAGCATATATAATTGCTGAAAGTCAACCTTCAATTGATTTAACACACCAACAAGCACCAACTTTTTATTTGCCAGTTTATGGGGGTGGTAATTTTTTTGCAAGTGAATTTTATGGTGAAAAAGTAAAAAATGAACACAAAATTGTATTTAGTTTTTTTGCCTCTTGGTGTGTAGCTTGTAATGATGAAATTCCAATTTTGGATAGTTTATCTTCAAAATATAAAGATGTTAATTTTTATCTTATTAATTTTAAAGAAAATAATGAAGTGATTACTAAATGGCTTGAAAAGATAGATGTGAAAATCCCAATATTAACGGATTCTTATGGACTTATATCTAAACAATTTAATGTGTTAAATACAGATAAAGATGGTAATAAATCTGCAATTTTACCCAGTTTATTTATTATTAATGCTTCGGGTGAAATTATTTATCATCATACTGGATTTAATAAGGAAGATGTAATTCAAATTGTAGAAAAATTAAAATAGTATAGTTGAAAATGAGAGTGCTTATCACCCTGTGTGAGGAGGAAAGGGGAGAGCTCCCTTTGTCATTTATTATATAAATAATTAAGAATTAAAATACATTTATACTTTTGAAATAAGGTATAAAACAAAATTACAATTAGAATAAATAGGAGTTTTCTATTAAATGAAAAATAATGTTTTAAAAATATTATTGTTAATTGCAGGATTAACAACAGCTTGCACTAAATTTGATCATACAAACCCATTTGATGCAAATTGTGATATTGACTGGACACCTAAAAATTTACAAGTTGAAGTTATAAATAATAGTAACATTAAATTAACATGGGAACAGCATATTGAACAAATATCAGGTTTTAGGATTTCTCGGAAAACCAATAATAATGAATTTACTCAAATTGCGGAAGTTAAATTAAAAAATATTGGTAATATTAAATTGAATGAAACTGAATTTATAGATACTAATTTAATTGTTGGGAATTTTTACATATACCAAATTAAGGCATGGGCAGACCAATTTGAAACCGATAATTTATCAAGTATTGAAATTCATTTTGATTTTGATTGTAATGGTATTTATCAAGGTGATGCTACAGTTGATGAGTGTGGTGTCTGTATAGGTGGTAATTCTGACCAGGATTGTGCTGGTGTATGTTTTGGTGATTCTGCATTAGATGACTGTGGTGTATGTGATGGTGGTAATGCTGACCAGGATTGTGCTGGTGTATGTTTTGGTGATTCATCATTAGATGACTGTGGTGTATGTGATGGTGGTAATGCTGACCAGGATTGTGCTGG